>JAPPBX010000102.1 GCA_026702755.1 Candidatus Poribacteria bacterium
TGAAGGATACCCAGTATCCTGACTTTTGGCAACTATTATTTATGAAACACCCTCAATTAATTGTAGGAGGGATTTGTAATCCCGATCAGGCACACGCCACAGAATTACCCGATTAAATTCTTAATCTTCATCCGTGTGCCGTAGCCGTCTAAGGCAATGGAGAAAATATGAAGAGATTTTGCCTAATCATCTGTCTATTGATGTTAATCTTGAGCCAACAGTTTCTATATGCACAACAACTGCAAGTTAAAGAGGAATCTGTTGAAGATTTTGTTAAATTAGAAATGCCTTTAGAAGAAGCACTCATCAAAACTACGTTTGTCGTTCGGTGGTTAAGTGGAGATGGAAGTACTGAAGTAAATTTTCAAGGTGAGAACGTAATCCGCACCCCTGATTACATAGAACTCCGCATACCGTATGAAGATGATAGCGGCAGGTACAGTTCTTATAAGATTCTAACTGAGTATGCAGTTGAAACGAATCGGTACATTTTTGTCCCTTTAGACGACTGGGGTGGGGGTTCGGGAATCTTTAGGAGTCTCCACGCGATTGACAAAAAAACGCTCAGAACTGTTGAGGAAATCGCGTTAGGGGGTCGATCCGGGATCTGGGGACTGACTGCCGCCGATCCAGCCACGAACACGATCGCTATGACTTATATAAGAGAAGAGGATTGGCGCGGTAACCTTACAGATTCCCTCGATAAAGCAATCACAGGACATCTGAGAATGATAGAGGGTAAACTTCGAGATGTGGCAGGTCCGCGAAGTCCGATCCCACCTGATATGGCGTTCTTTAGGGCAGGCAGATTTTTTAGGATGGGAAGCGACAAGCGGGAAAAAGATGCCGAAACAGATGAGAAGCCACATCACAACGTCCACCTCGATGCGTTCTATATGGACAAATACGAAACGACAAATGCACAATATAAGGAATTTATTGATGCGAACCCACAGTGGCAGAAAAATCGTATCCCAAAAAAATATCACGATGGAGATTATCTGAAGCATTGGAATGGAAATGATTATCCACCCGACAAAGGCAACCACCCCGTTGTTTATGTGAGTTGGTACGCAGCAATGGCTTATGCAGAATGGCGCGGGAAACGCCTGCCGACAGAAGCAGAATGGGAGCGCGCAGCACGGAGTTCTTGGCATTGGCGTGCCATTAATGCGGACACAGCAAACTATGGTGAAAATGTCGGCGATACGACACCCGTCGGAATGTATCCTCTGGACGCAAGCGGGTTATACGATATGGCAGGCAACGTCTGGGAATGGTGCCTTGATGAATACAATCCCGACTTTTATTCTGTTTCTCCACCTCATAATCCTGTTTCCGGTGGCACTGTGGATACTATCGTATCTGATTGGATGAATATTAAAAGCGTTCGTGTGTTGCGCGGCGGCTCTTGGGTTAGTGATGCGAAGTTTGTGCGGGTTTCTGATCGGACAAGGTTCACGCCGAAAATCACGAACAAGGCTCGTGGATTCCGTTGCGTTAAGCCTGTAACACATTAGTGAGGAGTTGGCGAATTGCGAAGAAACCAACATCTTGCAATTAACTGTCCAGTAGAGTATAATTCAATTCTATAAGGAGGATGCAACATAATGGATGTTAAAGACGCGATTCTTTCACGACGGACTATTTTTAAGTTCAAACCGGAACCGGTGCCGAACGATGTCATTGAACAGGTTTTCAGTTTCGGAATATGGGCACCCAATCACCATGTTACGGAACCGTGGCGTTTCACTGTGATCGGTGAGGAGACAAAACTAATCCTTGCAGACCGCTACCGAGAGATTAAAATGGAGGATACACCCGACCACGTTGATGCTGAGAATCTCGCCAAAATCGGTGAACTGGCTTACGAGAAGTTTATGTCTAAGCCGACGATTATTGCGGTATCATGTATACAAGAGGGCGATGAACAACGCCGCCGCGAAGACTACGCCGCTGCCTGTTGTGCGATGCAGAACGTGCAACTCGCTGCATGGGATGCTGGGGTCGGGATGCAGTGGAGCACCGGTAGAATCACATTTGAAGAACAGACGTATCAGTTGTTAGGCATTGATTCGTCACAGGAGTATATCATCGGCTTCTTCTACACGGGTTACCCCGCCGACATTGGGCAACCGAAACGGCAACCGGCGGGCGAGTTTATCCGCTGGGTCGCATAATGTGTTACCGCAGTTGACATTATGTTTCAACGTATTAGAGACACTCTCAAAAGAGAGCGAGAACTTAAAGCCCAAGTCAGCGCGGAAGCCAGAGCGGAAGGTAGAGCCGAAGGCAGAGCGGAGGCTTACCGAGAGATGGCTGAGTGGAATAGCCGAAGGTTGGCAGCGGAGGCGCGCGGTGAGAAATTCACGGAGCCGCCTCCCGGGGCACCTTAAATCACTAACTGGTACGCTGCCTTAGCATTCTGCCAAAAATACTTGGCTTTCACTGCGTCGCCTTTCGCGCTGAAATAGTCGTTCACAATCTGTTGCACGACTTTATATGGGGCGAAGCGTTCGGATACGGGCCAATTGCTTCCGTAGATGAGTCTATCCTCACCAAACGCCTCCCATAAGACATCGATTATTGGGGTGTAATAGGCGACATCTGTCGGTGCGGGGATTTGTCCGGTATTTTCTGCCAGAGCCGAAACTTTGCAGTAGATGTTTGGATAGCGAGCGACTTCGTTGATTGCGGAGACCCACCCCGGATCGGGTGGCTCTTCTGATATGCGCGCACCAGCAATGTGGTTGATAACGAGGCGCATCTCCGGTGTATGTTCAACCAGTGTCGGCAGTGTTGATAACATTCCGGGATTAATCAGTAGATCCAGGGTGAGTTCTTTGGCTGCCAGTTTCTCAATATTCGCTAAGAACGTGCTGTCACCGATCGCCTGTAGATGTCCGCCACCGAGGCGTATCCCGCGGAAAAGTGGATTTGCAGAAAACCGATTCAAGTTATCCTCAAAGTCTGGGTCGTCGGGTTCTAAGTGTCCAACGAATCCGACGATGAAAGGCTCGTCTGCAGCGAGATCCAGAATCCACTGGTTATCCTCAAGCCATTTGCTTGCCTCAACAACGACGGTGCCTGTCGCTCCTTCAGGAACTGCGAGTGCTTTGTAATCGTCTGGCATGACGCGTCGGTAAAGCACATCGTCATCCGGATTGGGCCATGGCACACCTTCAGGTCGTGTTGGATCGTAGAAATGTGTATGTGTATCAATAATCATAGATATTCCTCGGAAAGTTTGCAAATGTGTGAAAGTTTGGAAGTTTGCAAGTTGCAAGGGTTAAAGGATTGGAAGATTGGAGGACAGCGTCTGCCCATCCTTCCAACGAAGTTCTTTCCATCTTTTCGCCCTTCCAATTTTTTCCTTTCTTGTTTTTGCGACTTTGTACCTTTGGTAATCCTTTTAATAGGTTTGCTGTTCGGCTGTAATCCGTCTGATCAGACGCAGCAGCAGAGACGGGAACTTCAACGTGATGCCTTAAAACTCAGAATGGGGCAGGCACTTAATCCGACAGATGCGGAGGGACATATTCAACTCGGCAATGTCTACCGTGAGTTGGGTGAATATGAGAAAGCGATAGAATCTTTTCAAAACGCTATCGCGCTTGATGACGAACATCCGCACGCCTATAACAACCTCGGTTTGGTCTATACCGATACCCGCCTATTTGCGCTTGCGATTGATATGTTCCTCGCTGCACTTGAGTTGTCTCCCGGAAATCCCGCCTTCTACAACAATCTCGGCTATGCTTACGACCTAACAGATCAGTTCGAGGAAGCACTCGATGCCTTTCATAACGCCCTTGAATCAGAACCGACCTTTGTTGATGCCTATTACAACCTCGCGGATGCCTATCTGCACCGCGAGATGTATCAGGACGCTATTAAGACTTATGAGGCAGGACTCGAAATAGAAGAGGGCGATGCTGATGTCTATTTTAACCTCGGACTCGCTTACGAGGAGAACGAGGAATCTCTTTCCGCTATCCAATCCTACGAAAAAGGTTTATCTCTTGATGACAGTGACGCGGAGGCTTACTATCGTCTCGCGCAGGCATATCAAAAAAATGGCGATCCACTTATGATGCGTCGTTATTTAGAGATATTCTTGGAGCGGGCAGAGGGTCTTCCTCATCTTGAAGAGCAGGTCCGCACTGCTGAGCAGCTGGTTGATAAGTAGCATCCCTCCTTAAAATCAGCAAAAATTCCGACTTCATTCCGTCCGGGTTCTTATTCTTCCGTGCGCCGAAGAGTTTCCGGGTTTTAATCCTGTCCTCATAAACTTTCTCGAACACAAATCCACGCTCCGTGAAATACTCCGCCAATATTCGCCAGAGTTCAACCGTTATGCCATCAATCCGTGGGTTGCCGACAAAGATGCAAGCAGCTGCGTTTGGTTTCAATTGATTCATCGAATTTTCAAGGGCATTGATTGTATGGCAGAAATAGGAGTCAAGCCGTTTGTGGAGGTCGTCCCGAGTGAGCATTTCTCTGACTTTGTCCAACGTTTCGGTCTGAATCATCCTATCTGCCTTCCGATACGGAATCTCAAGCCGTGATAATTCTTGAATCTCCTCCTCAGTATGCCCTAACCAAAAGAGGTCCATCTTCGTAGAGCGGATATATTCTTGTGCTTGGAGGTAGGGCGGTGATGTGATTAGCGCGTCACATTCTCTTGGCACAGTGGCATAAGATGAATCAACGCCTCCCTGCCAGTGTACCTCTGGGGATCCCTCGTTTTGATGTTGCTGCGTGTGCATCACGAAGTCGTTAAGGCTTTTTAATGTTTTCAGGGAGAGGCTGTAAAGCATCTCATCTAACTTTTCTCTCCAATTTTCCTTGAGCAGTTCTTCTATGGCACTTAACTTACGCTTGGATTTGGCAAGTTTCGGTGTTCTGTCCTCTGTATAGGAGAAACGTTTGCTCGCCTTTAACAGTGCTGATTTGATAATGGTAGAATAGACCCCACCGTCCGTGTTATTGATGAAACCCCAATAGCATGACAAGACCTCTAACATTTCAGGGGCGTACCAGTAGGCAACATTTGACCAAGCAGGTGTGAATTGGTGACGACTCTCTTGCATTCCCTCTAACAGTTTGCACAAATCCGCTTCATTTAACCTATCTGTCCCGCGATAAATTTTCAGTGGCATGATATGATTTAAAAGTAGGTTGAGATCGAGTAGAACGGCGTTGCGTTTGCACAGATACGCCTCGACACCCACTGTTCCTGAACCTGCGAACGGATCAACAATCCAATCCCCTTCTTTTGTATAGGTTTTAATCGCGTACCGAACGATCTGTGGGATAAATTTCGCAGGATATGCGAAAATAGCGTGTGTCAAGTAGCCGGTATCGTTGATTTCAGGGACGAGTTCTCGGAACGAAACCAACTCTACCCCGTCAGAGGTCGTTTCCTCTTTTGAGGTTTCAAACTCGGTATCTATGGGAAAGAGCGTGAATTGTTCTTCCAAGTTTCGGTTTTTCATGTGCAAACGCATCAAAAAGTTATTGCGATTCTCCCACTTCTCTTGCGCCTTCAATTTCTTCCTCTGTCAGTTGGAAGTCAAACACCTCCTCCGCTTCTTCCGTTCCCTCAATTTCTTCTTCTGTCAATTGAAAATCAAAGACTTCTTCCGCTTCCTCAACCGCTTCCGTAGGCACAGTGTTTTCGATTTCGGCTGTGGGTTGTGGTGCTTCTTGTGTTTCAAGTTTCGGTGAACTCGCACCGAGGATTGTCAGTCCTACAATTGCCACAACAGAGACACTTGTGACCGTCAACGCGATTGGGCGTTTCCAGAGGACAGCGCGCTCGCTTCTGTCTAAGAACGGGAGGAGGAGCAGTAGGACCATACCGACCGTCGGAATTACAAATGTTCCAATGATTTCAAGGGGACCTTGGAAGTACTTCAGCAGTTGGAATAGGAACAGAAAATACCATTCGGGGCGCGGGTCGTAATCAGCGTTTGTCGGATCGGCGACATCTTCAAGTGGAACAGGGACGAACAGCGCGACGCATGCTAATACCACAAAGAGAATGAGCATTCCAACAACGTCTTCAAAGACCTGATGCGGATAGAAGGGTTTCCCCTCCTCTATAGGTTGAGAAGGCATTTCTTCTGGCGTATTCTGGGGTATGCCTGAGGAGCCGTAATATCGGACGAAGAAGAGATGCACGCCGACCAAACCAAAGGCTAACCACGGCAACCAGATCGTGTGGAGTGCGTAAAACCGGGACAGTGTCACCGCGCCTATCTCCGCTCCGCCGCGTAAAACCTTCGCTACGAAATCGCCGAGGACTGGGGCAGTACTGGCGATTTCGACCCCTACGACCGTCGCCCAATACGCTTTCTCATCCCATGGAAGAAGATAGCCGGTGAACCCAAAGCCGAGTACGACCAATAGCAGCAGAACACCGAAGATCCATGTGAGTTCACGCGGTGCCTTATATGAACCGTAGAGAACAACACGGAGCAGATGCAGAAAGACGATAATGACCATCGCGCTGGCACCCCAATGGTGCAAGCCACGCACGAACGCGCCGAACGGAACCTCTTCGCTGATGTAAGTTACCGCGTTATGGGCATGCTCCGGTGAGGGCGAGTAGTATAGTGCTAAAAACGCGCCCGTAGCCGCCTGAAGTAGCAGCAGAAACATCGCCAAGCTACCCAGTGAGAAGAGCAGGTTGATGTGTTTCGGTAAAGGTTTGCGTAAATGCTCGGAGAACTCCGTTAGCGGGAGGCGTTCTTTGAGAAATTCCCTCATTACGTTTCCTTTACATATAAAATGCCTGCTTCGACTTTGGTTTCGAGTTTCTGCAAGGGTTCCGGCGGCGGACCAGCGACAACTGCTCCATTCTTATCAAATATGGCACCGTGACATGGACAGAGAAAGGAATCCTGTTTTTCGTCCCATCGGACGAGGCAACCGAGATGTGAGCAGGTTCGCGAGAAAACGCTCCACTCCCCGTTACCAGTATCGGTTACGTAGACGGAGCGTTTCTTCGTTGCTTGGACCCAGCCGTCTTTCGCAGTGAAGGTATAGTCTACCTTTTTAAAGCGGCTGTTTTTGAGCCGATCGGCGAGACCCAAGTCAACCCATTTTGACTCCCCTTTTTTGAAAGCGGGCGAAATCGCAAAGCCGATGAGGGGAATGCCTGCTGCGAGGCTTAGCACTCCCCCGATAATAGCACTTGCGATTCCTAAGAATGAGCGTCGGTTTCCCCGTTTCTCCATCCGTTTCCTCCTTTTGATTAAACATCTCGGATGTGTTGCGAGCTCCATTTGCACACGCTAAAGACAAGGATAATAGCACAAACTTTGCGGATGTTGCACATCTGGCACAAACTATAAAGTTTGCGCTACATTTATCAAACTCACGTTACTTCGCTTTTTTAGGCTTTTGCCACGTTTGCCCTTCAAATGGTCTACGCAGATCGTATTTGCCTTCGACTAAGACGGGGAGCGTGCCGTCGTTAACCATGAGTTCAAGGGGTAACTCTTTCGTTTCCATCGGCATTGTAACGACATTTTTGATGCGCAACGATTCATAGATAGCCATCATGATTTCAAGCGTGTAGCGTGCTTGAACGCCGCTGCCGCGATGGTCAGAAATGTCCCCTTCGATCCACTCGATGAGTTCATCGTACTGATTTTTCATTTGTGGAGGTGGTGTAACGCTTTGCCAACCCTTCGCGTCTCCGTTTTGGAGCAGAATTGTGCCGTCAGGTCCGTTACGAATTTGTCCCTCTGTTCCAGCGATTCTGGGCATGGAGACTGACGGTTCCGGCAGATCGCCTTCGTAGATACCGCGTGCGCCGCCTTCAAAACAGACCAAGCCCATACAGAGGTCCTCACAAATCGTGCGACGTTCCCACCGATCGCTCTCGCGGGAGGTCTGTCCGATGACCCACAGTGTTTCAGGATCAGACAGAATGAATCGCCACCCATCGATGGCGTGTGTGCCTGTATTCAACAGTCCTGCGTGCCTTTTGGCACTGTGGTGGACAGTTGTTGGTTCACCAATCGCTCCGGCAGCGACGAGTCTGCGTGTCTCTATATTTCCAGGCGCGAACCTGCCTTGGTGACCGATGACAAGCTTGACATCGTTCTCTTCACAGGCAGCAATCATAGCGTCAGCTTGCCCGAGTGAAGCTGCCATGGGCTTCTCACCGATAATCCCTTTCACACCTGCTTTCGCTGCGGCGACCGTGGCTTCCGCCCTCGGTCCCTGCCATGTTGTAACGCTGACGATGTCCAAATCCTCTTTTGCTAACATTTCGTCAACGTCGGTGTAGACAGCGGATACATCGTACTCGTCTGTGATGCGTTTTGTTGCCTCTTCGTAGATGTCCATTATTGCTACGACTTCTGCCCTGGGATGTGCCGTCCATGCTCTGGTGTGGGACCTGCCCATTCCGCCGCAGCCAATGATTCCGACACGGTATGTCTGATTTGCCATCTGTTAATCTCCTTATTTTGGTATTCAAGCAAATTCCTAAAACCGTGCTGACTATTCTATCACTCCCTCACTGTTTTTGTCAAATTTTTCCCTAAGATTCCCGAGACATCCATGTTTTTATCTCTTAGCCTTGTCCCTATTTTGTAGGCGAAGGATCAGCCGCTACCCGTTATTGGGAACGGGTGGCTACTAATACCATATCTGATTGACTATTTCTCATCAATATGTTATTCTCTGCTACATGATTTCTAAAGGAGTGAAGCGTCGATGAATAAAAAATTGCCAGACATTGGGGAAATCCGCAAAAGCTCCCTCGCCAGCGGCGGTGGGGTGTTTGTTCCCTGACGACCTGTAAACATATTTTCGGATTTTACTATAAAAACGATAACACTTTTCGCCAATGCTCGTTAAGAACAATGGCGAATAAGTTTCAATCCCCATATATTTTTTGGGAAGTAATTTATCGAAAATTTTGACGGTTTTTCGGAGGAGTGCCTATGAATCGAAAAAAAATTGCGGTTATTGATTTGACGACTAACAAGAGTCGTCATTCTTTATACGGACGTGTTATGTATCCGAACTTTGCAAGTATTATGCCTCAAGCAATAGCGGTCTGGTGTAGGGCAGAAGGACACGATGTTACATTTGTATGTTATACGGGTCATGAAGATTTAATTGAAGATTTGCCAGATGACCTGGACCTCGCAATTATCGGGACCTTTACGCTCGGTGCACAACTTGCTTATGCCTTAAGCAACCGCCTTAGGTCGGAAGGTGTCATCACTGTATTAGGGGGTCCACACGCGCGATGCTACCCGGAGGATGCACAGCAATACTTTGATTACGTGCTGGGTTTTACGGATAAAACCGTCATTAGAGAAGTCTTATCTGATTGTTCAAAATATCGTCCGATTGGTGCCTATATGGCTGCGAAACAACAACCGGTGGAACTTCCGAGCGTCCGTGAGCGTTGGTCGTTTATTGAACCGATATTGCAAAAAGCATGGCTTTTCAAGGGCATCCCGATGTTAGGAAGTCTTGGATGCCCGTATACTTGTGCTTTCTGTATTGATGCGGATATCCCGTATCAACCGCTCGATTTTGATGTTATCAAGGAGGATCTCCGTTTTCTTTTGGCTCAAGTCAAGCATCCTATAGTCGGCTGGCATGATCCGAATTTCGGGGTTCGATTTGATGACTATATGGGTGCGATTGAAGAGGCGATACCGCCAAATAGCATCCGTTTCATTGCCGAAAGTAGTTTGTCGCTGTTGCCTGAGCGACATCTCAAACGTCTCCAGAAGAATGGGTTTAAAGCGATCCTACCGGGTATTGAGTCGTGGTTTGACCTCGGCAACAAATCAAAAACAGGTTCAATGATGGGGATGGAGAAGGTCCGAAAGATCTCTCATGAGGTCAATACTATCTTGAGATATATCCCTTATGTTCAAGCTAATTTTGTGTTCGGACTCGATACCGATGAAGGTGCGGAACCTTTTGAATTGACGAAACGATTTGTAGATATGACTCCCGGCATATATCCAGCCTACAATATCGTTACCGCTTATGGAAGGGCCGCAGTACTGAATCTCGATTACCAACGTGCGAATCGTGTTATACCGATACCGTTTCATTTCATGAACAATTTATGCACGAACGTAAAACCGAGTAATTATTCATGGACCGAATTCTACACATATATGATTGATTTAAACGATCACGCGTTCTCATGGAAATCGATTGTAAATCGTTGCAGAGTCAATAAGGAGCCGATTCCACGATGGACGAATGTTGTAAGAGGTATAGAGGCGCGAGCTGGTAAAATGAAGATGCATAGAGAAATGCTTCGGCAATTTGATACCGATCCGAAGTTTCGCGCTTACTTTGAACAGGAAACAACAGAACTCCCGCAGTTCTATGTAGATCGCATACGAAATGACCTGGGTCCGTTATGGGAGTGGCTTCCAGAGGGTGCTTTGCATTACGATCCGAACGCTTATCTCAAATCGGAGCAGAGCAGGGCTTTAACTATAGCAGACAGCCCGACGGGGCAAAATCGGAAGGAGATATGAGGAGAATGGTTGTCGGTTTTCAGAAGAATAGCCGTCAGCGGTCAGTAAGGGAACGCGGTATAGACTTATAGACTACACGGAAAGAGAGGACATCATCAAATGGCAGACTATGAAGATAAGGGTTCACAGATTCGAGTGACAAACCTTGAGGCTTTCCCGATGGGTGTGAAAGCCTACGTCAAGATTGAAACGAACATGGGTGTTACGGGGTGGGGCGAGATCAATAATATGGAGACAACCGTCACCTGTGCGTTGGCGCGTTCGTTGTCGGAAATGATTATTGGTGAGAACCCGACGCGTATTGAACATCACTGGCAACGTCTGTTCCGCGCGCATCGCAACATCCGGGGTGGTGGGTTGATGGTGCATACGATCTCCGCTATTGATATGGCGTTGTGGGATATTGCCGGAAAACTCTGGGGTGTGCCGGTCTATCGCCTACTTGGAGGTCCCTGCCGCGATAAAATTTGGAAGTATCCGAGTCCGAAAGCGATTAAAACGGGACCGGGAGGTTCTAAGCCGTTTGCAGGTTCCCCTGATGAGATCGCGGATCTCGTTCAGCGGGTGCGGGACGCGCGGGAGAGGGTCGGTTCCGACGGTGCTGTTATGTTTGATGCGCATAGCTGCTTGCCACCACCTATCGTCAAACAGTTCGCGAGTTGCTTACAGCCCGATGACCTCCTCTTTTTAGAGGAAGCGTGGGTTCCGGGCAATATCGAAGTGATGCGCAAAATCAGGGAGTCCGTTCCTGTACCACTGGCGACAGGGGAGCGCGACCGCACAATATGGGAGGTTCGTGAAATCCTTGAGGCGCAGGTGATTGACATCCTTCAACCCGATGTTGGACACGGTGGGGGCATTACACAGGTTAAAAAGGTCGCGGCACTCGCGGAAGCGCATCACGTCCCGATCGCACCGCACTGCACGATGTCCTACCTCGGTCTCACTGCGAGTTTTCACTTATCCGCTGCTGTGCCGTTTTTCCTTATCCACGAAGGCTATGAGAACGTCCTTCCAGAGGGTGTTGCTCGCAAGACGTGGGAGATGGACGAGGAGGGCTATGTGTCGCTTCCTGAAGGCCCCGGTTTAGGGGTCGAGGTGGATGAGGCAAAGGTTATTGAAGTCGGACAGGAGGAGGGTAGACGTTTCACTTGGCCGAACAGTCGATTGGCGGATGGCTCCATCGCCGATTATTAGAAGCGTAAACGCTTCTTCTTTGCTGGCGAGGTTTCCTGTAGAGGCACCCCTTGTGGGTGCCCGTAAACTTGCTCCACTACAATTTTTTTTATATACCTAAGTTGCCACCTGTTTGTGCACATAGCACTCCGCTGGAGTGCAAGAAGTTGTGGATCCCGATTTCTATAGATATACCACCCCGCTGGGGTGAGGAAAATACCTAAAACCGTCGTTGGAACGTTCAGAATTTGTTAGTAGCAACTTAGGTTTTTATATAAGCACTTCCTTCCATTTTCTCCACAATAACAAAAAATTTTTGCATAAAATGCATTTTATGCAACCTTTCCTTCCTTAAAATACGACATAACGTCACAAGGCAATTTCGGCGAAACTTGCAAGTCGAAACTTGTTATCAGATGGCTTTGGAGGATTGTTATGAAAAATGAAGACGTTACGCTGATTCAACGCGTCTTGTCGGGTGATGAAGGTGCGTTCACCGTGCTGATGGAAAGACATCGGAAGTGGATTCATTCGCTTGCATGGCGTGAGATCGGTGATTTCCACGCGGCACAAGAAATTACGCAGGACACATTCATTCAGGCTTTTAAGTCACTTCCAAATTTAAGAGACACCAATCGTTTTTTAGGATGGTTATATGTAATAGCAAAACGTCAGTGTATTGAATGGCTGCGGCGGAAGCCGATTACCATGCAATCACTGGATGCGATGCCGAAAGCCGAGTTAGAAACGGTATTCTATACGCAGTATCTTGAGAAGGAGCAGACGCAAGCATCAACGGATGGATTGCGTGAAGTTGTGGAACGCCTTCTTCAGAAGTTACCAGAAGCAGAACGTTCAGTGATGGTATTGCACTATTTCAACGGCTTGACATGTGAGGAGGTAAGTACGCGTTTGGATGTAACTCTGAACACAGTGAAAAGTCGACTATATCGTGCACGAAAACGGTTGGAGCAGGAGGAGTCGATGCTTCGAGAAAACTTAAGTCCAAATTTATTGAAAAGCGAACCGCGATACATTGGTGTTCAAGCCACCGCGGCAACCGAAACCGGTCAACATTTAGCGGAAGGCGGTTTCGACCTCAGTCAAACCGATAAGGTTTTCACATCTATCGGTTCTCGTACGACAGGACTCAGAGGTGACTACCCGCTACCAATGTACATGTTGCTACACTATATTAACCATCGTCGTAATGAGATAAACCTCTTTAAATTCCCTTTGGTTATTGGAAGTCGTTGGGAGCAGGAAGGTCCTCACCAATCGAAGGCAACAATAACCTTGGAAGGGTATGAAGATGTCGAAATCTCTGCTGGGAGTTTCGCATCGTGTCTGAAACATAAAACTGTCTTCGCAGACGCTGACGTGGAAGACCCCGATGCTGAAGACGGGAACGCATATATAAACGGCACGCGTTATCTGTGGTTTGCCGAGGGCGTTGGACTCGTGAAGATGCGCTATGAGCATTCCAGTGGTGTTATTACAGAAGCCGAGTTGCTTGAATATGAAATGCCTGTCCAAGAACAAGAATATCTACCTTCGCAAATTGGCACGCAGTGGACATACAAATGGCACAACGATTATCGCGATGAAGCGATCGTTGAAGAGTGGCACGTCATCCGGAATTTCAGTCATCCCGCGAATCTTGATAACCCAATGGAGCTTGCTTCAGCGAGATATGAGGTTAAAATAGAAGCCGCTGAACGACGCGTGGCGGATGTCAAGTGTGTACTAACACCGAAAGTTAACAACGGCGCAAGAGAGGACCAAAAGCCGTTGCTGTTATCTATGAGTCGCTTTGGGGCGGAGTGGGTATATGATGGATATGGTCGGTATCTTCGAGATTTGACCGTTACCGATGCAAAAGGTGAGAGGTTACCGGTAGAGGAGATCGGCAAAACACAGTGGTTAGTTGAAACACGAGATGAATCCCCTGTAACGTTGCGTTACAAAGTGTTGCTGAATCACGATGAACGGGAGTGGGCACCGGGTCCAGATGAAGCCCCTTATGTCCAAGAGGACTGTATTTTCTGTCCGGGGTATGCGCTGTTTGTTGTCAGTGAGGTGAGCGATATTGAACTGTACCTTGATGTTCCTAATAATTGGCATGTCTCAACGCCTTGGGAGCGGATTGAGTCTGATGGACACCGTTTCGTTTGCAAGGATCAGGACGACTTGATGTTTGCGTATCTCGTGATTGGTGAACACTGTGAGCATCTGGCGAAGGTTGGGGATACCGAGATTGTGCTGGCGGCTGGTGCACACTTCAAAGCGTCTATGAATGAAGTCCAGGGTACTGTTGAGGCACTGCTGAACGCATATTCAGGGATATTTGGTGGCACCCCGAGCGGTAAGCTGTTATTTGTCGCAAACCCATATCACGAAAAGGGAAGCATGAGTGGCGGTGCGTCCGGACGCAGCATCAGCGTGTTGATCGGTGGTGAATTGGATGAAGCGAGCAGACGTTTTTGGTTACCGCTGGTGGGATACATGGTTTCCTCTCTCTGGATTGGCGGGCAGATTCTCAATTTTAAGGAGCAGGAATATTGGTTGGGCGCGGGTTTCCCGAGATATTATTCAGATATTGTTTCTGTCCGTCTTGGACTTACTTCTGAAAGCGAATTTCTCAGGAGTTTTGAACGCAGGTGGGAAGCGTATCTATTCCAACAGGGGGAGTTGTCTATCCGAGAGGCAGGGAAAGATAAATCTGCTAACCGAGAACTCGTTTATGATGGCGGTAGTTTAGTCGCTGCGGCTTTGGACTTGCAAATTCGCAATCTCACGGAAAACCGAAGCAGCTTAGACGATGTGATGAAGCAGATGTATCGAAAATTCGGTCTTACCGACAGCACGTACACGATGAACGATGTCATCAGGATCGTCAGCCAGATTACGGGTAAAGATTTTAAACCCTTCTTCCACAAATATGTGGCAGGGACAGAGCGGTTGCCGTTAGAGGCGTATCTTAAGGATGCCGGTATGGATGTTGAGATAGACTTTGGTGAAAGACTTCCGAGCCTTGGATATATTCTTTTTGAGATGCTTCAGATTAATTCTCTTGGGGGGCCAACAGATGGTGGTATGTTCATCCACCATTCACCGCAGTACCAAGATGACGATGAATTGATAGGTATCAACGGCACACCGGTGAAGACATTTGACGACATCAGGAAGGTTGCCAAAGGTTGGAAATCCGGTGATGTGGTGGATTTAACCATTGGGCGAGGAGGCAAAGAGATTATCCTGCCTATAACATTAGCAGGTGATGCTTCTAAAAAACCGCCTGTAGAGACGGGAGTTATTGATGTTACGATCACGAAAAGTGAAGATAGCACGGAATCGCAACGCGCCATCTGGTTGGAGATGTTAGGCAAGGAGAATTCTAACTGATGAAAAAAACGGTTAAATCCAAACGCAATATTGTCCTGGGTGCCAGTGCCGCTACGGAAAGTGGTGAGCATTTGGCAGAAGGGACTCTCAGTTTCAAGAAAACCGATACCGCTTTGGCATCTACCGGTTCTCACACGAGAGGAAACAGTGGCGGCTATCCGCTGCCGATGTACATGTTGCTACACTATGTTAGTTATGGTGGTAATGTTAACCTCTTTAGATTTCCTTTAGTTACTGGAAATGGTTGGGAGCGGGAGGGTCCTGGTGGATCAAAAGCAGCCGCGAGTTTGGAAGGGTATGAGACGGTCGAAACCTCCACTGGGAGTTTCGCATCGTGTCTGAAACATAAAACTGTGTTCACAGACGCTGACGTTTCGGGTCCCAATGCTGAACTGGGGAAGGCGTACTTAGACGGCACGCGCTATCTATGGTTTGCCGAGGGCGTTGGACTCGTGAAGATGCGTTATGAACATTCCAACGGTGTTGTAACAGAAGCCGAGCTGCTTGAATATCAAATTCCTGCCGAAGCACAAGAATATCTTCCCTCGCAAATCGGTAATACATGGACCTACAAATGGCAGAACGATTATCGCGACGAAGCGATTGTTGAGAAGTGGCACGTCATCAGAAATTTCAGTGCGCCTGAAAATCTTGATAATCCCATGGAACTTGTGTCGGCGCGGTATAAAGTTAAAATAGATGCTACTGAACGGCGCGTAGCACACGTCAAGTGTGTCTTAACGCCGAAAGTAAGTGGTGATCTAAACGGAGATAGAAAGCCGTTACTCTTGTCCATGAGCCATTTTGGTGCTGGGAACTTATACGATGGATATGGCAGATATCTCCGCGATTTAAGAGCTACCAATACCAATGGCGAAAAAATACCGGTCACAGAGATTGGCAAAACACAGTGGATGGTTGAAACTGAGAATGACGCACCTGTGACACTGGACTACAAAGTATTGCTAAATCATGATGAGCGGGAGTGGCAATTCGGTAAGCCTGAAACCCCTTATCTCCAAGAGGACTGTATTTTCTTGCCCGGATATGCGGTGTTCATTGTCGCGGAAGTGGGGAATATCGAACTTTATCTTGATGTTCCTGAGCATTGGCGTGTCTCAACGTCATGGCAGCGTATTGGAAACGAAGGACACCGTTTTGCTATCACGGACGAGAACAATTTGATGTCTGCTTATCTCTTACTTGGAACGCATTCCGAAAGGATAGCACGTTTATCAAAGGAGGCGGATGGGACAGAAATTGTGCTTGCACTGGGTGGACGCTTCAAAGCATCTATGGATGAAGTTCAAAAAACTGTTGAATCACTCCTACACACGTATTCCGGAGTTTTCGAGGGCACGCCAAAGGATCGTATGCTGTTTGTGGCAAACCCCGATGAGAAACACCGCGGAGGTGGTGTTTCTGGACGCAGTATCAGTGTTCTGACGAGTGGATCTTTGAGTGAAACGGATAGGAGTTTTTGGGGGCCGCTGGTTGCGCATGAGGTTTTCCATATCTGGCTCGGAAAAACGATCGGTTTTAAATGGCAGGAATACTGGTTTAGCGAAGGTTTCACCGAATACTATTCAAGAATTGTCTGTACCCGCCTCGGATTAACTTCTGAGAGTGATTTTCTCAGAGATCTTGAAAGCAAGTGGGAATCGTATCTATCCCGACAGGGTGAGTTCTCTATCCGAGAGGCGGGCGAGGACAAGTCCGCCAACCGAGAACTCGTCTATCAAGGAGGGAATCTGATTGCTGCGGCTTTGGACTTACAGATTCGCAGTCTCACGCAAAACCGGAAAAGCTTGGACGATGTGATGAAGCAGATGTATCGGAAATTCGGTCTCACCGGAAGCAAATACACAATGCGTGATGTCATCAGAATTGTCAACCAAGTTGCGGGTGAGAATTTTGAACCCTTCTTCTGCAAGTATGTGGCAGGGACAGATCAATTGCCTCTGGAAAAATATCTCAGGGATGCAGGTGTGGATGCAAATGTGGAATTTAGCGAAGAGCTGCCACGTTTTAGCTATATCGTTCATGAGATGCTTGGTATCAGTTCAATCGGGGGCCCGACGGGCGGCGGTATGTTTATCCACGGGTCCAAGCAGTATCAGAATGACGACAACTTGATAGGTGTCAACGGCACACCGGTGAAGTTTTTTGACGACATCAGAAAGGCTGCCAAAGATTGGAAACCCGGTGATCTGGTGGAGTTAACCCTTGAAAGAGAGGGAAAAGAGATTATCCTGCCCATCACGTTAGAAGGGGATGCGTCTAAAGAACCCCCATTGGAGGCGGGTCCTATTGATGTTACCATTACGAAGAGAACGGATAGCACAGAATCGCAATGCGCAATCTGGTCAGGGATGTTGGGCAATGGAAATCATCCTTTTCAGGAGGAAACTCATGAAAGAAACAATTAAATCCGAACGCAATATTGTCCTTAGTGCCACCACCACTACAGAAAATGGAGAACGTTTAGCGGAAGGAGATTTTAGTTTTAAAAGAACTGATGATGTTTTGACCCTTACAAATTTTGGCTCCAGCGGGACCGGTCGAGCCGATCCATCGCCGAGATATATGTTGCTGTATTATATTGGTCACCATGCAACGGATCTCTTCAGATTTTCTCTGGATGTAGGGGATACCTGGATACAGGAGGGTAGTTCGCACGCATGGCACGCGCAGATGAAGACAAGCTTGGAAGGTTATGAACAGGTAGGCGTTTCCGCAGGCGTTTTTTCAGACTGCCTGAAGCATAAAACTGTCTTCACAGGTGCTAAAGCAGGTTCTACACTGAGAAGTGCGCTTGTGAACGGTACACGTTATCTGTGGTTTGCTAAAGGGATTGGGGTTGTGAAGATGCGATATGAGCATTCCAACGGTGTTATTACGGAGGCCGAATTGCTTGAATATGAAGTTCCTATTGAAGCGCAAGAATACTTCCCCTTGCATGTTGATAATATGTGGCGATATAAATGGCAAAACGATTATCGCGATGAGCCGGTTATTGAAACATGTCACGTTGTCAGCAACTTCGGTGCGTCCGACACTCTTGAGAACCCGATGGAACTTGCGTCAGCGAGGTATGAAGTTAAAATAGATGCTGACGAACCGCGTGTGGCGCATGTTAGGGGTGTCTTAACCCCGAAACATGACAACGGCGAAGGGCTTCTATTGTCTATGAGTGAGTTTGGCGCGAACGGGATACACGATGGATATGGCAGGTACCTCCGAGATCTGTCGGTCACGAATGCTGACGGAGAAAAACTACCACTGGTACTTCTCGGTAAAACGCAGTGGGCGGTTAAAACAAGGGATAAGTCGCCTGTGACGTTAAGTTACAAAGTATTGCTGAACCATGATGAAATAGAATGGCCCCCTGGTCGCGATGAGGCTCCCTACGTCCAAGAGGACTGTATTTTTTGTCCCGGATATGCCTTGTTTGTCGTTGGTGAGGTGAGCGATATTGAACTGTCTGTTGATGTACCTGATGATTGGCACGTCTCGACCCCTTGGCAACACGTCGACGATAAAGGACACCGTTTCACTATTGCAGACCAAGACGATTTGATGTATGCATATATGGTGCTTGGTACGCATTCTGAGAAGATAGCACGTTTGTCAAATAGGGAAACCAATGAAGCAGAGATTGTATTGGCAATCGGTGGCAGTTTTAAAGTCGCTGCTGATGAAATCCAGCGCACAGTTGAAGCACTTTTACATGCGTATTCAAGGGTTTTCGGCGGGACCCCGAAAGAGAAGATGCTGTTTGTTGCAAACCCTTATGGCGGAAAGGGTGAAACGCGGGGCGGCGTTTCTGGACGCAGCATCAGCACGCTGATGGGGGGTCCCTTAGATGAAAATAGTAAAAATTTTTGGGTGCCGCTGGTTGCACATGAAGTTTGTCATATTTGGATCGGGACAGCCATTAAGTTTTTTGACGAGCAGGAATACTGGTTTATGGAAGGGTTCACCGATTATTATTCAGAGATTATCTCTGTTCGGCTCGGGCTTCTATCTGAAGCCGATTTCTTCAAAAACCTTGAACGGATCTGTGAATCGTATCTACGTCAAGCTGGCACACTCTCCATGCGCGAGGCGGGAGCAGACAAAATGGGAAACTCGGGTTTGGTCTATTGTGGTGGCGGGCTGGTTGCTGCCGCATTAGATATGCAGATTCGTAAACTCACACACGTCTCAATGGACGCGGGGCAAAAGAGTCTGGACGATGTGATGAAACAGATGTATCAGGAGTTTGGTACCACCGATGAAAAGTATACGATAGATGATGTCATCCGCGTTGTCACTGACGTTGTGGGTAAAGATTTTGAGCCGTTCTTCCGCAAGTATGTTTCGGGAACGGAAAGGTTGCCGCTCGCTGAATATTTCGGAGAGGCGGGTCTGGACGTGCAGATAGAAGATGCGCTTCCTGAGCTCGGTTATGTCCTTAAAGAGATGCTCGGTATCAGGTCCCTTACACGAACACAAGGGGGAACTCTAATTATTGATAAATCCCCGGCGTTTAGAGATGGAGATAATCTGGCTGCCATCAATGGTACACCTGTGAATTCATTTAGCGGCATGGCGAAACTTGCCAAAGATTGGAAATCTGGTGATGTGGTCGAATTAACTCTCGAAAGAAGTGGTGAAAAAATCACATTGCCCGTCACATTAGGCGGAACAGCTGGGGAACTGCCGATAGAAGAGGAAGTGGTGAGTGTCGCAATAAGCAAAAGCACAGGTGGTACAAACTTCCAACGCTCCATTTTGGATGGTATTTTAGGCAGCAGTCAGTGATTTTGTCATGAGATGGTTCGGGTCAAGGCGAGTTCTAAAAAAGCAATTGCCTGTTCCCGAGAAACCGAGGGGAACCCTTCAAGAAAATAGTCAAGGCTCTCTCCAGCTTTGAGATGATCAATAAGTGCCTTTACAGGAACACGGGTGCCCGAAAACACCGGTGTCCCTCCATGAATCTCAGGATCTTGGTTTATCACGTGTTCGGGTTTCATTTTGAGGGTCATAACCTCCGATAATTTTTATGTCTGATTTGTTATGAGTATACTACATTTCAAACCTTATATCAACGGGAAAATGTTTTTATCCATCACAAAAAGAATGAATAGCACGGACTTCTAACACGCCATCCTGTCCGAAATTTTACCGGAAAATAAACATCACGGATGAAAAAAGTTGCCTAAAGATACATTTTATGCAACCTTTCCTCCTTTAAAACACGACACAACGTCATAAGGCAATATTCTTTGGTGGAGTGAGGAAAATGTGCCTGGTTCGCCTACCGGTGTTACCATCAGATACTTTGAGGATATGATGTGTGAAGAGATAAGGAATTTTTAGGTGTATCGGCAAATACGATTAAGAGTCATCTCCACCAATCGCAGTAACACTAAAAAATAAAAAGGAGAAATCCATGATTCGACAGGCACGAGACAGTTTCCAACTGTCAATAAATCTAACTGAGAAAATTATGTGGGCAATTTCCCGCATCAAATTGTTTTTTTCGCGGATAATCACCATTTCAACCGTTCTTGCGGTGATATTAATATTAGGCATAGAGCATGGATTTGCCCCGATAGCAAATCAGGTTTTATGTGCTGCTGCACACGCGGGTGAATCGGAAGAACCCACTGCTGCTAATGAAGGGAATCGTTACATTACACTCAGTGCCAACACTGATGAAGAAAGTGGAGCACCTTTAGCAAGCGGAAGTTTCTATCTGACGAGGACAGATGCAGCTTTAATCTCTGCAGGTTTTGGGACGCAAGGGACTGGTAAAGGGGACCCAAATCCGATGTACATGTTGATGTATTACATTTTCCACTATAATACTGATCTTTTCAGGTATCCTTTAGTTGTGGGGAATTCTTGGACGCAATCAGGACACTGGGGATCGCAGGCGGAGACGACCATGGAGGGTTATGAACAGGTGGAAATTACCACAGGGACTTTCCCAGACTGCCTTAAGCATAAAACTGTCTTTACTGAGGCTAAAGCAGGCACCCCCCTCAAGAGTTCTCTTGTGAACGGCACGCGTTATTTATGGTTTGCCAAAGGCATTGGCATCGTGAAAATGCGCTATGAACATGCTAATGGTGTCATAACCGAAGCAGAATTGCTTGAATACGATGTTCCAGTCAAAGGTGAAGTATACCTCCCTTTACAGGTAGATAACGCTTGGACCTACAAATGGCAAAACGACTATCGCGGTGAAGCAATTATTGAGAAGTGCCAAGTCGCCGAGAATAGCGATAAGTCTCCAGGTTCTGATGAGGATATAGTGATCCCTGAGTCCGAGAAAATGGTGCTTACGTCCGCGAGATATGAAGTCACAATAGAAGCAGATGAACGGCGTGTGGCACACGTCAGGTGTGTTTTAACGCCGAAAGAGGACACTGGGGAGACACTTCCGTTATACATGAGTCGCTTTGGCACTGAAACAGTACGCAACGGCTATGCTGAGTATCTCCGAGATTTGGCGGTTACCACTATTGACCAAGGAGAATTGCCTATAAAGAAACTCGGCAAAACTCGCTGGGCGGTTAAAGTAGGGAATAAATCACCTTTGGTACTGGATTACAAAGTATTACTAAACCACGACGAAAGGCAATGGCCCCCCGGCAGGTCTGAAACACCTTACGTTCAGGAAGATTGTATCTTCTTGCCGGGATATGCACTATTCGTCATTGGTGAGGTGGACGATGTTGAACTGCGTGTTAATGTTCCTGATGACTGGTACGTTTCAACCCCTTGGCACCAGATCGGAGACGAAGGACATCGTTTTGCTGTGAAAGATCAGAATGATTTGATATATGCGTATATGGTGCTTGGTACGCATTCCGAAAAGGTGGCAAAATCTGGCGAAGCGGAGGTTATTGTAGCAGTCGGTGGAAGTTTTAAGAGAGCTGCTGCCGAAATACAAAGCACAGTTGAATCCTTCTTGAAGGCATATTCGGGAGTATTCAGCGGCACACCGAAGGGCAAAATGATATTTGTCGCGAATCCTTATGGCGCGCGAGGACGCTTAGGAGGTGGCGTATCAGGACGCAGCATTAGCGTTCTGATAGGTGGCGCGCTGAATGAAGCGAGCAACCGATTTTGGGTGCCACTTGTCGGACACGAGGTTTTCCATATCTGGAACGGGACAACTATCAATTTTAGTGAACAAGAATACTGGTTTAGCGAAGGATTCACTGAGTACTATTCAAGAATTACCTCTGCCCGACTCGGTTTTACCTCTGAAAGCGATTTTCTCAGAGATCTTGAACGCGCATGTGAATTGTATCTGTCTAAGTCAGGGAAACTCTCTATGCGAGAGGCAGGGAGAAACAAATTTGCCAACATGGATTTGGTGTACCAAGGGGGGAATCTAATTGCTGCTACTTTGGATGTACAGATCCGCAAACTCACACAGAATCAAAAGAGCCTTGACGATGTGATGAAGCAGATATATCGAGAGTTTGGTACCACCGGCGAAACGTATACGATAGATGATGTTGTCCGCATTGTTACTGACATTGCGGGTAAAGATTTCGAGCCGTTCTTTCGCGAGTATGTTTCCGGAACAGAAAGGTTGCCACTCGCCGAATATTTCGGAAATGCGGGTGTGGATGTTAAGATAGAATTGGGTGAACAAGTTCCGAACTGGAATTACGTGGTCTATACGATGCTTCATATCAATTCGCTGACACAGACAAATAGGGGGTTGATTATCCATAGGTCTCCAAGGGTTGGCTATAAAGATGAAGACAACCTGATTGGCATTAACGGTGCACCAGTGAGAACGTTTAACGACATCAGGGACGCTGCCAAGGATTGGAAGGGTGGTGATATAATAAAGTTAACGCTTGAACGGGATGGTGAAAAAATTACCTTACCTATCACATTAGGTGGACCATCCCATAAACCGCCGATGGAGGCAGCAAATATTGATGTTACCATCACAAAAAGAGCAGATAGGACCGATTCACAGCACTTGATCTGGTCGGGCATATTGACGAACAGCCGGTAATTTCGTTACAAGGACTTACGCAACGCACAATAAAGCGCGCGACTACGAACCACACAGAAACCTTTGAGAAACAGACGTATTTCCAAGGTGTATCTATTGGTAGTAAAGTGATTTATCGCTGGTCTGCGTAAGTCCTAACACATTTTAATATATTGCGTAAGTCTTACTTGAATTAAAGGGGTATGGAGTTAAATCCACTGATTCTGGTGGAAAGTAGACACCACAGACAAGGAAGATTGCCTAAAGATACATTTTATGCAACCTTTCCTCCTTTAAAACACGACATAACGTCATAAGGCAATATTCTTTTTCTGAAGTTATTCCTTGAGATTCCATCGATTTTCAGGAGAAGTTAGGAGAAAACAAAAAATGACAAACGGTTTCGTCTTTTTGGTAGTGTTAATAGTCCTCTTGTTCGGGGCATCAAGTGCTATTTGGGCGCAGTTAGGTACAGTACTATCCCGTGATTTTGTTCGCATCACAGGCACTGAAGACCTGGATTTTTCAAAAGGGTTGACTGCCCGTGTGACAGCAAACCCGGCAGCGGGATTTTCCTTTCCTTATTATCTGTTTGTTCCACAAGAAATAGATTTCGGCAAACCCGTTCATTTGCTGGTAGAACCGTGTAATACCGGAACGACCAGTGACGACTTTGAATCCCACGATAGCAAGGCAAAGTCCTTAGCGTTAAAAAGATCCTCCCACGCCAACAAAATTGCACGTAAGTTAAAAGTTCCGCTGCTTGTTCCTGTTTTCCCGCGACCAGGTGGAGAGCGGTGGCGAATCTATACACACGCCTTGGATAGAGACACCTTATTGTTTAAAGAGGGAGACCTGAGAAGAATAGACGAGCAACTTATCAAAATGATAGCGCACGCGCAACAACTCCTGCGGCACAACAACGTAAAGGTAAATGAGCAGGTCTTCATGAACGGATTTTCGGCTTCTGGAACATTTACGAATCGGTTTGCGATTTTACACCCAACACTTGTTCGTGCTGTAGCGACTGGTGGAGTCAACTGCATTCCAACCTTTCCAACGGATCAATGGAACGGGACCACAATGCGTTACCCTGTTGGAATTGCTGACATAAAAGAGATCGCTGGTATTGATTTTGACGAAGCGGCATATAAACGTGTTTCCCAGTACATTTATATGGGTGCCTTGGATAACAACGATACCGTTCCTTACCGAGATGGCTATGATGAAGTGGATGCCGAGTTAGTCAAAAGCCTCATTGGCGCGAAAATGATGCCGGATCGGTGGGAGATGAGTCAGTCAATATACAAGGCACTTGAGATTCCTGCCCAATTTGTCACGTATGAGAATACTCGACATGAAATCAGGCGGGAAATAATTGATGATGTCGTCGCGTTTTTCAAGGCGAATTCGGGTACCGATATAGTTGAAATTAACCCGTATCAATATTCAGATGAACGCACCATCGTTCTGAGTGCCAGTGCTGCTACCGAAAGCGGAGAACATTTGGCGGATGGCACTGTTACGCTCAGGGAAACCGATACGGTTTTGACATCCGCAACTTATGGAACCCGTGGGATGGGTAAAAACGATCCATCGCCGAGGTACATGTTAATAAGTTATCTTGTGCACCATCCAACAGACCTGTTTAGATTTCCCCTGATTGTCGGAGATACTTGGACACAGGAAGGGGATTGGGAAGCACAAATAGAGATAACCTTAGAGGGGCATGAAGCGGTGGAGGTCTCCGCAGACATTTTCACGATATGCCTGAAACATAAAACCGTCTTCACTGGTACTGATACCGGTTCTGAACTTAAGAATTCGCTTGTGAACGGTACACGTTATTTGTGGTTCGCCAAGGGTGTTGGACTCGTGAAAATGCGCTATGAACATGCCAACGGTGTTGTAACGGAAGCCGAGCTGCTTGAATACGACGTTCCAGTCAAAGGGGAAGAATACCTTCCCTTGCAGATTGGCAACACGTGGACATATAGATGGCAAAATAGTTATCGGGACGAGGCGGTTATTGAGAAATGGCAAGTCGCCGACTTTTTTAGATACGACGGGGCCGATGTGGCGCAACAAGGGACAACACCGCCAAAAGTTGTAAAGACTATTCCGGACGTATCTAAAAAAGTTTCTACGGATCTAAAAGAGATACGGGTCGTCTTCAGCGAGAGGATGCAGGGAATGGATGTCGGGTTTGCTGGGGTTCCAGTCGGCGATATCCAGTGGGAAGATGACAATACAACCCTCGTTATTTCGTTTAATCAACGTCTATCACCTTCAAAAATTTACCGGCTTATATTGGGACGCAATGAAGGTTACAGGGATATGACTGGAGTTCCGCTGGAAGAGTATATCCTAACATTTACAACGGAAGGCACCGATCCAGTTACGCCTACTTTTGTGGATATGATACCTATTCATGTAACAGGTATTGAAGAATTAAACCTCTCGAATGAATCGCTTTATCGCATTTCAGCCGACCTCACAGAAGGGTTTGCTTTTCCGTATTATCTGTTTGTTCCACAAGGAATGGATTCCAGCAAACCGGTTCATCTACTGATAGAGCCTTGCAACACCGGAACAGTTAGCGACAATTTTAAAATCCACGATAAGAATGTGAAAGGATTAGCAGAGGCATCTCATGCGACTGACATCGCAAGGAAACTGAAAGTACCACTGCTTGTGCCTGTTTTTCCGAGACCCGGCGGCGATCGGACGCATATCTACACGCATGCTTTAGATAGAGATACCCTCCTGATTGAAGAAGGTGGGCTTAGGCGGATCGACTTGCAACTCATCAAAATGATAAACCATGCACAGCAACTTCTGCGATACAACGACCTAAAGGTAAATGATCAGGTCTTCATGAATGGATTTTCGGCTTCTGGGACGTTTACAAATCGGTTTACGATTTTACACCCGACGGTGGTCCGTGCGGTCGCGACGGGTGGCATCAACTGTATTCCGACCTTCCCAACGGATCGCTGGGACGGGACCACGATGCGTTACCCAGTTGGGATCTCGGATGTGAAGGAAATCGCTGGTATTGAATTTGACGAGATGGCGTATAAGAAGGTTTCCCAGTATATTTACATGGGCGCGCTTGACGATAATGACACCGTTCCCTTCCGAGATGCTTATGATGAGGTGGATGCTGAGTTAGTCAAAAGCCTCATTGGGGCGAAAATGATGCCGGATCGGTGGGAGATGAGTCAGTTGATATACAAGGCACTTGGGGTTCCTGCCCAATTTGTTACTTATGAGGATACCCGGCATGAAATCAAAAGTGAAATGATTGATGATATTGTCGCCTTTTTCAAGGCGAACGCTGCGGATGAAATTGTTGAAATCGTTCCGCATCAATATCCGATTGGAGAGTGAAAATGAAAGGGATACTATTTCCTTTGGTTCTTGGGCTATTGGTAGTGGACTTCGTCTCTGCTGGGTTGGATGAGGACCTTGTTGTTTATTTTACCTTTGACAGTGTGGAAGGCAAGAAGATTCTTGATGCCTCCAGTAACGATCTCCATGCCGATGTCATCGCAAATACCGATTTTGTCAAAGGTCGATATGGAGATGCCATTCATATTGCCCGTGATGCCCAAAGAACAGATTGCATCAATGTTTCTTCTGATTCTATACTAAAAATCGAAAGTAAGATAACCATGATGGCGTGGGTGTACCATGAAGATTGGAACGAAGCTTCGGGCCAGTGGTTTGATAAAGGCTCTCATGTCCAACCTTTTGGCTATGGCATGGGAGTATTCAAGGATATTGAGGGTTTTGGTTTCAAAGGTTTTGAAAAACAGATTGGGTTATTCCTTGGCGGCGAAGGCACATGGAAATTCTTTACTGATAACCCGATAGCGGATAAAGGTTGGCATCACATCGCTGGCACCTACGATGGTGAGTTTGCGAAAATCTATCTGGATGGCGAGCTCATCTCTGAAGATGAAAGTATATTTAAGCTCGTCACTGCTAATGATATGGACATGCGTATTGGTTGTGTCAAAGACCGTCCGCAATTCAACTTCAGAAACGGTTCTATTGACGAAGTGGGTGTCTGGCGACGTGCGCTCTCTCAGGCTGAAATTAAGGAGGCGATGAAGGATTTTCTCGCGGTTTCATCGAAAGATAAGGTCGCCACCACTTGGGGAGATATTAAGCATAGGGCAATTACTGACGAATAGGTATCGGTTCCCCAAGGGATATAGTACAATCTGAACATAAATTGAGGTTGTAAGGGTTGCGTCTCTATACAAAATTATCGGAGGAAATTGCCCACGTATTAAAAACCAACACAAAAAATCTTTCAAAAGGAGAAATAATCATGAGATTTCCAAACTTCAGACACCCGCTTGTGGCTCTCGTTGGGATTTTAGTACTTTTGCTTGTTGCACCATTGCTTAGTAGGGGCGAGGTAACCTCGCCCCTACAAGAGGACGCGAGTACCCTCTCAGGGCGCGTTGTCGGTATGGCGGGGAATCCCGTTTCCGAGCTTACGTTGGGAATTCAACCGATTGATATTATTGATGGAAAGATGTGGCAGATACCCACACCGATGCAACAATCTCGGACCAATTCAATCGGTAGTTTCCGCATCGGCAGCATCGTTCCGGGGCACGCGAAATTGGTGGTGGTTCCAAAGTCAGGAACCATTGAACCCGATACGGAAATTCGCTCCATCGACATTGGCGGCTTGAGTTTCTTACCAATTGACATGCCAAATTTCCAGATATCGCATGAGCAGCGTATTAGGTTCCTTTCTACTTTTGAAGTCGAACCGAAGAAAGTGTCAACTGTGGGTGGTATCCCACTTTACATCAAGTCGGGGGTGGATATTAAAGACATAACAGTAACCGTGCAACCTCGAATGCACATCCGTTGTCGGGTCCTTTTGGCGGATGGCACACCCTTAACCGACGCAACCGTAAAACTTCACCTAAGCTATCGGAGTTTAGATGATGTGATGAGCGGGAGTTTCAGCAGGAGTCCAACCTATACAGATTCGGGTGGCTACATTGTGATGTATGTGAATTTGCCAGCGTTTTGCACAGTGTCTGTAGAATATCAAGGAGACACGGCAACAGCGGAAACGTTTAAGATCGCAGAGGGGCAACGCCGTCATGATTTGGTTTTCCGGTTGAGCGAGGCTTCAGTTCCGCCTGTCCCGAAGATGCCGATGCCGAACCCAATGGAAGCGTGGGTCGTGAATCCTGCCAATGGGCACGCCTATAAAAAGATTCGGTGTAAAAGTTGGGAGGATGCCCACACTACGGCGGCTGCCGAAAGAGCACACTTGGTGTCGATTAACGACGAAGCAGAGCAGAAGTGGCTTGTGGAAACATTCGGGGAAGAACCGTTTTTAATCGGGTTGACTCAGCTGGCAAATCAAACCGAATGGCAGTGGACGAGTGGTGAACCGGTTACGTACACGAACTGGGCACTTCAGGAATCGAAAATGGATCAAGGTGCGCTTGTGTTTGTGGATATGATAAATGGAAAATGGCATATCGGGACATCTGAGAGTTTACAACGTATCGGCATTGCGCTCCTCGAAAAAGAGGACGGCAATGCTGAAGTAAAGTAGTCGACGGTCGTCAGCAGTCAGCCCTCAGTAAGATCGGTCTGTGGCAGAAAGCAGGACGCAACCGCAGCTACTCTATTATAATTAGGACTTACGCAAATTGAACAGACAAAATATGTTTTTTGCTGAAAAAGTTGTTATTTCGGTGTCTTTAACCCCCTAAATCCCCCTTATCAGGGGGACTTTAAGAGGAAGCGCGTAAGTCCTAATAATAAAACCCGTAATTACCTATATACCAACACAAGGGCGAGGTTGCAAACCTCGCCAGCGGCGGTGGGGTTTTTGTTCACTGAGGAACTGTAAACATATTTTCAGATTTTACTATGACACATATCGGGCGAGGTGACCTCGCCCCTACGACAACTAACAACTGATAACCATTCAGAGGTAAGTTTATGGCTATGCTTTGGTTGATTATCCAACGAGAATTCGTTTCAAATGTGTTAACATCCCGATTTATGATTGGGTTTATCGTGTGTGTGCTTTCAACGGCTGTCGCGGTTTTCGTCCAGGTGGATGATCACGAAAAGCGTTTGGTGGGATATAACACGGCTGTCCGGGAATCTCAGGCGGAGGTGCAGAATTGGAAACTCTACACGGATATTAGCGCGAAGGTGCACAGAAAACCGAATCCGCTCGGCATTTTTAACATCGGGATGGAAACCTCTGGTGTAAATACGGTCGTTGTTGAGCCTGACAAACCGATTTGGACACGGGATAGCCGTTCCCCCGGTTGGGGCGAAACGACTCAGAAAATGGGAGCAGACAACCCTTTTCTCGCAATGTTTCTCTCCGTTGATGTGGTTTTCATCTTCAAGATCGTACTCAGTGCGTTAGCGATTCTGTTTGCTTACAACACAATTTCGGGCGAAAGAGAGGATGGCACACTGAAACTCGTGTTATCCAATTCGGTACCGAGGGATACGGTCGTTTTGGGGAAATACCTCGGTGGTATGTTGTCGCTGTTCCCTATTGTTGTGGTGAGTTTGATTGTGGCACTGTTAATGGCAATCTCTTCACCTGATGTCGCCTTTGATGGAAACGATATTGCACACGTTATCCTGATATTCGCTGTTTCGCTGTTGTACGTGTCAACGTGGTATCTTTTAGGACTGCTCTTATCTGTTTGGACGAAGGAAGCAACAACGACATTAATTCTTTCGATGTTTCTCTGGGTGATCCTGACGAGTGTTCATGCGAACGTGGCGACATTTGCGGTGACGAAATTTTCGCCACATAAACCGGACTCGGAGGAAAAAGTTTTTCAACAGACGATTCAACTCTGGAAGGATTTCAGAAAAGAACGCGACGATTACCTGAAAAAAAGGGGGTACGATAGTCCAACGAAGACGGTCTCTTGGCACCGCGATGAAAAAGGTAGAAGTGGTGGGTCTGCTGGTACTTCCTCTACCTCTGCGGAATGGTTTGTTACAGAGAGTTATCGCATTGGAAATATGAAGTACGCCGACGTTTCTGTTCTCCAGGAATTTTTAAGTTATCAGGAACCACTTCGGATTGCGTATACGGATAGGGCGGAAGAAATTCTCAGAAAAGCTGCGGACGACCGAGAGCGGAACGCAAAGTTCGCAGATTTTCTCTCCCGTATTTCCTTCGCAGATGTGTACCGCTTTGCTGTTGGGGCAATAGCAGGGACCGACCGGGAGAGTTATAATGACTTTCTTGAGAGTTCCAGGACCCATAAGCGTGAGGTTGTTGAGTATTTGAAAGATAAAAAGGCATTTTCTTCGCGAGCGTGGTTTTCGGATGACCAGGGTGCTGCGGATTTGACGGATCTGCCGGTTTATCGACATCAGCGGTTCTCCCTCTCCGAAAGTTTCTCACGCGCTTCTGTGGATATTCTGATCTTGTTAGCATGGAATATCATTCTGTTTATGTTGGCTTATGTGTCTTTTCTGAGATATGAGATGAGTTGAAAGGAGGGTTATCGGTTTTTAGTTTTCAGTTTTCAGTTAAGAGGCGTTTTGTAATACCAAATCTAAAAAATAAAGTCGCATTTCAGTGGTTTTGAAACGCATTAAAAGTTTCTGCATGTAAGAGCGCAATGAATTGCGCAACTACGAACCGGCTTTTCGTTATTGTTACCAGAAACCTCTTGTGACTGATGACTGTTAACTGACTACTATTAACCGACAACTATTAAAAATGATTTTACACATTGCGAAGAAAGAGATTCATCACAATCTCACAACGCTCCGGTTCGCTTTGATGATAATTCTGCTACCCCTTCTGATGATAGCAAACGCGTTGATATACGGTTATGGTGATGATGGATACATAACACGGGTCAATGCTTACAATAAGCAAATAGAAAAAAAGTTATCTCATGTTGAAACGTATGCCGCCCAGGGTTTAGGGGAATTGGCGGTGATAGGCCCCGGGGATATGCCGAAACGTCCGAGTCCTCTGAAATTCTCCGCCAATGGGGCTGATGAAGTGATACCGCGTTATGTCATCATGCAGGAGTACGGATATGCCAGTCGCAGTGATAGGTCTGGTGAGTTTGAAGCTTATGCATGGAAGGGACCCTGGACGTTAAGGTATCCGTTGAATAGTTTTGATGAAGGAAGTGCAACCCGCGGTATCAAAATTGACTGGGTTTTCATCGGTGTGCTGATGAGTTTTTTCGCCATCTTGTTCACTTTCGATGCCGTCGCTGGGGAACGATCGAGCGGCACACTCAGTTTGATGATGTCCAACACGGTCTCGCGCAGCCAAGTGTTGTTGGGAAAATCCGTCGGCGCATTTCTGACGCTCATGGTGCCACTCGTAATTGGCATCCTGATGAATCTACTACTTATCCAACTTTCTGGGAGTCTTTCCTTTGATTCGGGAACCTCTCTCAGAATTCTGGGTATGATAGGACTTTTTGGGTTGCTCATTTCTGCTTTTATTTTCGTCGGCTTGTTTTTTTCAAGTCGCGTCTCAAACGCCATTACAAGCTTGGTATGGCTCTTACTCACTTGGGTTTTCCTTGCGTTTGTCTTTCCGAATCTACTCGGGATTTTTGTCGGCAACCTGAATCCAATTCCATCGGTTGACGAAGTCTCATTGCGAAGAGATGCACAATTGAAGCAAATTAGTGAACAATTTCAGCCTTGGGGTGCGTACGGGCCTTGGGACGTGTCCGGCGAACCATCGAGTAAGTTGAACGAAGCACCCTCCACCGAAAATCCATCAGCGACGCGACAGTGGGCAACATATTTTACAACGCAGAAGGGAATAGAAACAAAAAGTCTTGATGAACATATTGATAAGCAGTTTAGACAGGTGCAGCTCGCCCGCGACCTTACCCAAATCTCACCAATAGCGACTTTCCAGTATGCGATGGAAGGACTTGCAAATACGGGTATCGTGAGTTATATGAATTTTGTGAAACAGGCGCGCCGTTATCGGCAGACGTTCATAGACTTCATCAAAACCGAAGATCGGAGTGATCCAGAGAGTCTCCATATCTATCCTGTGAAGGAGGGATTGTCGCAGAAACCTGTGGATCCGGACGCTGTGCCGGTTTTTGAGGAGCAGATTTTTTATCGGAGTGTGTTATCGCAGGTCGGGTTGTTGGTGCTGTTTAATCTGCTGTTCTTTATTGTCGCGCAGGTCTCTTTTTTGATGAGCGAGATTAAGTGATTTGTAGGGGCGAGGTAACCTCGCCCCTACCGGGTTTGTGTATTTTTGGTGCGGTTAGGAAACCGCACCATAGGTGTCAATTTAAGGATATTTCGTTGTATTTTATAGAAACGTGCCAACAAATGCCGCCCGTACGGGGCTTTATCTTTTTTTATTCCCATTTCTACACAGATACCATCCCTACGGGATTCAAGAGGTTTTTGAACGCTTCAAAGTTTCTGTGTAAAACTCGGTTCGGTTAGGAAACCGAACCTACCGGATATGGTGCTCAAGCGGTTCGTTTTGGAGGTAGGGGCGCAGCATATTTTGAAGTTTTTTTCGGGCATGATGCAGGGTCGTTTTAACAGTGCTCTCCGACTTGTTCATGTGTAAGGCAATTTGCTTTATCGGGAGTTCATGAAAGTACCGCAAACAAAACACTTGACGTTGGCGAGGTGGCAATTGCTGCACTGCCCTACGGATAGTGTGCCCAAGTTCCTCCTTCTCAAGGATTTGACAAGGCGATGGCTGCATCTGAATCATCGGAAGGACATCGTCTGCGTTTTGGGGTAATGATTCGCAGGCGAAAATGATCTGTTTCTTTTGTTTCCGCTTGCGGAGGAAGTCAATACTGCAATTGACAGCAATTTTGTAGAGCCAAGTATAGAACACAGATTGTCCCTTAAATTTTGGCAGTGCTTGCCATGCCTTGAGGAATGTCTCTTGGCAGAGGTCTTTCGCTGTCTCACGATCATGAACCTGACGGTAAATCAGACGATAGATTTTCTGCTGATATTTGCGCACAAGTGGGTTAAACGCATCAGCATCACCATTCAGAACACGCGTGACAAGTTCCTGCTCATCAAAATGGTTGGGTTCAGCGTGTATTGTTGAAGCACTTTTCATATTTTTCTCCATGTGGATATCTTATTGGATCCATTGCATTGTTTCTCGGAGTTTTTCCTTCGCCTCCGCGTAGTCTCGGCGTGTTTGATAAAAGACGCGTTGTGCCTCTGTAAATTGTGCCTGTGCTTGAAACGCGTCGGTGAAGGTCAGACCTTGATAGCCCGGTATAGGTATATCAAACGTGACTTCATCAAGCACGCGCTCTATTGTCCGCAGTTGTTGTTCACGGATACTCAATCGTGTCTCCTCGATCTCCATCCGTTCTTTCGCATTCGCCACGGCGCGGTAGTCCCGTCTCACAGCGACCCGAATCAATTTCGTTTTTTCAGTGTGTTCCAGCTGGAGTCGTTCCAGTTCCGCGAGTTCTACAGAGCGAAGGTTGGCGGTCTTTTTGCCATCATATAGCGGGATATTGAGGTTGAAGCGGACCTCCCATCCATCTTGTGTACGAGGGTTCGTCTCAAAAATGCTGGGCACATCTCGTTCCCGATCAAATATCACCGGATCGTAGAGTGCCTTTGCGTCCCAGGTTCGGTTCTGTTGGTGTTGTTCCAACAGCAGATGGAGATCTTTGTAGCGGGCTTCAGCCGAGAGTTCGGGGAACCGGTTCCATAGTGTCTCTGCAGCGAGGCGTTCTTGTCGGATAATATCACCACGTAAGTCGCGCAAATCAAGGCTGTTTACAAGTGCGAGTTCAACAGCGTCATCCAATGTTATATCATCATCAGGGAGGGATTGTGAAAGCACGACCTGTGCGAGTGGGTCGAGTCCAGTGAGTCTAATGAGTTCAGCGGTATCTACATCGAGCCGTCGCTGAAGTTCGTTAAGCGCGAGCCGCTGTTCCGAGAGTTCAAGTTCCGTATTGAGACGACTCAGGTAGCGGATTCGTTTTTCTTCATGCTTGCTTATCGTGCCTGCTAATTTTTCATCCAGTTCAATCTCAATCGTACGGCGTTGTTTAATTTCTTCCTGTGTTAAGATGATATTGTGCCAGAGATTCCGAACAGCGTGGACGCTCTCCTTTTTTGCGCGTTCGTGGTCAATCTCTGCTTTACGTACCTCTTCTTGTGCAATATCGAGTGCTTCAGGAATTTCACCGAATTGGGCGAGAAGCATACTCATCTGTGCCCGGGTGAGATAGTCTCTTTCATCGATATCGCCATTTTTTTGACGTTGATATTCGCTGGTGACACCTACCTGGGGTAGGTAAATGGCTTTGGACACACGGAGGTTCGCCTTGGCACGTTCTACGACCTTTTCTGCTTTTCTCACCGTCTCGTTGTTCTGTAAAGCGAGTTCTATTGCGCGTGCTGGCTGGAGCGAGATCAGTTGTTGTGCTGAGACAACACCGACGATAGAGAAAAGAAGCCAGACTGCAAGTGCCATCAACCTTTTGTTTATTCTAATTTTTTTAATCATGCCTATCTCGTATTGTGTTTTGGGTGGTTGTCATTAATTTGAAAATTAACGTCGGCTGATGCGGATTGTGACGATAACGATCGCAATCATAAGGAGTATCAATGCCCCAAACAGCAGTGTTGTCACCGACATTTGCGTCTTTGACTCGACTTGCACCGTAATTGATCGGTCGCGTGCCTCAAACTTACGGTTATCAACGGTGACTTCTGCGTTCAACTTCGCTTGATATTCACCGACCCCGATATCCGCAGGTGGACTCAGCGTCAGTTGTATTTCCGTCTCCTCGTTCCGTCCGAGTGAACCGATGACTTCTGGGATAACGGTGTATTTCCAATCCGTGTTGACATCAACAACCATGCGGATGTCAACCAAATCACGGGTACCGATATTTTTTAGCGTCGCTGTCATGTTGACCTCTTCGCCGATTTTAATCGTCTGGAACGCATTCGGCACGAACACCTCAATCTCCGGCACACCCTTTGGAATCAATTCAAATCGCTCGACACCGCCTTGTATACTCGCAATCCTATCAGCGGGTAGGTCCAACCGATTGTTGACACCACCGAGTTCGTTGGCTTCCGTTTCGTCAAGCACAGCGACGTGGAACTCAAGGGTACTGTCAAGATAGGAGGCATCCAATTCTTCTGGTAGGTAGACAATCAACGACAGATTCCGTTTCGACTGCTCCTGCGTAAATTTCACCTGGGACTGCCGAGATTTCGTCTCCGGATCCTGGAATTCAAAGTTAAGGCGGTTGAGTAGGTTAATGACACGCAACTGGAATGTATTTTCGGTTTCCGCCAACCGGTCGAGCGTCAAATCATAAGTGATGCTGCTCCCCAAGTTGCCTTCCTGCGAAAATCGGAGCGAACTGACATTGACGACATCCAGCGCAGATTCTTTTTGCAGGTAGATCAGTCGTGTATCAGGTTCGGCAAGTTCGGGATAATTTAACGATACCTGTAGACTCTCGACGTCTTTCTGGAGTTGGAAGGTCAATTCCACGGTTTCGTTGTAGCCGAGGACTGGGATCTTCTCTTCATACGGTTTAACGATGTTCGTGCCATCGAGGACATCGAGTAAGGAGACATAAATCGAGCGAATCTCATTCGCTGCTGCAATCTCTTCAGGGGTCGCATTGATCGACATCGCTTCAGTTGTAGATGTATTCTTTAGTTGAAGCGTTACCATCATCTGGTTGTCGACGCGAAACTTCTTCGCACTCAGGATAGAGATATGGCGCGTGTCCTCCTCAAGATGGATTTTATACGGGATTATTTGTTCAAGGTATGTGAGACTAATAATGACGCTGTCCACATTCCGCCGTAGTTCAAAATCGAGGGTTTTCTCTTCACCGTCTTTCAGTGTCGGAATACGGTGTTCATAAGGGAAACCGATGATAGCAGCGGTGTCGTCTTTGATAGAGACGTAGATGTTATTAATTTCTTGTGCTGTGGTCTCTATTTCCGTGGTGGTGTCTATTTCCTCTGTTTCGGTACTTAACGCACCGTACGTGAGGACGACTTCCAACCGTCGGCGGTCACCCTCTTTATAACGCCTCGCGGACACGACAGAGATATACGGATCCTCCTGTTTGAGGTGGATATTTTTCTTTTCCTCACGACCCGAATACTTCAACTCTACGACGACATCTCGTATGTTCTCTTTGATGAGTTCAAAGTCCAAAGTGACAGATTCACCCTCTTTGAGTGTCTCAATGCGTCGTTCATAGGGTTCGGTGATAATCGCCCCACTTGAGCCATAACTTTCCTGCTCTCTAATGGTGACGAAGATGTCATCAATCTGTGCACTGATGATAATATCTTGCCCGACGACTTCGGAGCTTTCTACAAGTTTGACAGGAGATGAACTGTTCTGCAGGGTAATTGAGAATCGCTCTCTACCATCCTCAGATTCATAGAGGCGGGTCTTTTCAACGGTGATGTGCCATTCATCTTGTAGCGATTCAAGTTCGACCTGTTGCAGTGTCAGCTTCGCCTGTTCATATTCAGAGACAGCTGTTTCGTAGTCTTCCTCTGCGGTATTTACTTCGGCGACGGTGACGATGTTGTTTTCCTCCGTCATCATCGCCTTGAGTTTTTCGAGCTCAATCAACTTTTTTGTCATCAGCCTTTTTGCTGATTCCATCTTCTGACGCTCGATTTCTATCTTGATATGACGATCCTGTTCATCTCTGGTTCTCGTGCTTTCTCCATTAGGCGGGACAGGCTCTTCCGTCTGCGCTGATAGTTGAACGGGCATTGATAGCCCTATCGCGCCGATGAAAACCAGCAAGAACGTTAAAGCTTGGAAGCTTGGAAGCTTGGAGGTTGGAAAGTTGGAAGTTTGGAAGCTTGAAAGCGTGTTGCTCCCTTCTATCCATCCGTTCTTCCACGCATCCGTCCAGCCATCCATGCTTCCATCTTTCCGTTTTTCCTTCCATCTTTCCATATTGTTTCACCCTTCCCTGTTTACTCGGTCGCGTCTTCCGCAGGTTCGTATCCGGCAACATAATGCAGATACAGTGCCTCGAGGTCCTCTTCTTGAATCTCCTCACGCGTCAATTCTCGTTCAAGGTTGCCCTGCACGAGAATGCCAATCCTGTCGGCGATCTCTTTCGCTCGAAAGATGTCGTGCGTGGACATGAAAATGGCTTTGCCTTCCTCTTTTAGTTCACGGAGCAGATTCAGAAAATCGGCACCGCCCTTCGGATCGAGTCCGGAAGTCGGTTCGTCGAGTAGGACGGCTTGTGCGTTCTTCATAATCGCAATCGCAATGCCCAGGCGTTGGCGCATCCCTTTGGAGAAGGTCTTGACGCGCCGTGTAAAGGCTTCCTCGGGTAAACCGACGCGTCCAAGGGTCGCATCGAGTTCTTCATTTGATACCTTCTTCCGTCCGCCGAGTTTCGCAAAAAAAGAGAGGTTTTGTCGTGCTGTAAAGTTGCGATAGAGTTCCACGTTCTCGGAGACGTAGGCGAGATGCTTCTTTGCTTCGAGTGGAAACTTGGGGATCTCAATGTCACCGATCAGGGCAGTACCGCTCGTCGGTTCGATGAAGTTCAGCAGCATAGAGATGGTCGTGCTTTTTCCAGCACCGTTCGCGCCGAGGACGACATAGATTTCGCCGTCGTCTACTTTCAAATTCAATTCGTTGACGGCTAACACGCTTTCGTTGTAAACTTTCGTGAGGTCACGAGTTTCTAACATCGGGTTTCTCCTCCGGTTGATTTTCCGCTATATAATACCAGAAGTCTAAGGCGTTTTCAAACAAGACTTACTGGTTTAACCTAAGAGACGTTGTATTCCTTCATTCTATTTTTTTGAAGTTTAGCCACGAAACGATATTTTGGCTTATGTTATAGTGACGCGTTTTGAAGGTGAAAAGGTTGCATTATTTTCAAAAGAATCGTGAAAAATATGAATTTTAATCTGAAATGAGTTGTTTCAATCCGCTCCGTGCATTTTGAGGTTGTTGTTACTACTACAAACGAGTTTCAAAAAAGTTGTGTTTTATTTTATTTTTAAATTTTGAAAATTGAGGGTTTGTCTGTTAGAGACCCTTCGTACGGTAAAAGATAGTAATAATTTTACCTATACACCAACACAATGGTGCGGTTCCTATGGGAAATCCGCAGAAATATCCAAGCGAAAACACCTCTTTCCGTGAAGTGGTGTATGATCCCCTTTTATAATTAAGGATATAAGTTTGGGACGAAAAGGGTGCATAAAACGAAGAATACTATCAAGACTTACGCAATTTTTTTACCAATAGGGACTACCATACGCCGCTGGCGAGGTTTTAAACCTCGCCAGCGAGGAAGCAGTATGAACATACAAGATTTGGTATTTCCACAGTCTAATTACACACTGTTTCCTCAGAGAAGTTCCGAAAATAGTGGAGGTTCACACATCTGAACGGATGAAGACGAGGAAGGCACCTGAAAGAAACACACCGAGCAATAAAACGAGGAGTAGCATATCCACTATCGCTGCATTGAACGTATCACTAAAAGTGATCTTATCCTCAAATCTTGGAAGTGCCTGTGGTGAAATCGGTTTTTTAGACATTCCCTCGGGGACTCCGATGATATGGAGGCTTTCTGTATCGGCGCGATCGGTTTCAGTGATGAAGTCTCGGAACTGTTTGATATGAATATCCACACCTTTGAGGAATTGCAAATGCCGGTTCAACCCTGTGCCGGTCATTGATTGAAGGGCGTATTGGACAATCGCTGCCGGTGAGAATCGGGTTACCATCCTTGCACGCTGGACCTGCGCGAGTTGTGCGCTTAAATGCTCGCGGTTCAGCCGTTCCCGAACCTCAACATCTCTGTTGATGAGCTCAGCCCTGATGCGCAATTCCTCCGGACCTGCCTTTTGGGATGCCAATTGCGCCACCGCTAATCTGAGTTCTGCCTCGTTCTCCTTCGCTAATTTTTCTGCCTCTTCAGGCGAGGTTTTCCAAAGTTCCTCGAGTTCATTGAGAAGACTGGCTGCAGGTGACTGTGCCTCTCGTTTGTTCCTCATTCGCTCGTCAAAATCTTCGTTAATCTGCTCAAGCGCGCTACTTCTTGCCATTTTCCGTTGGTGAGCGGTCTGGACAGGGGACATCCATTTTGTGGCAAGCGTGCCGAGGGTAGAAGGCATAAAGACGACGAGTGCCACCCAAACAATCAATAGCACAACGAGACTGACTCGGCTATCCCGCGTGCTGGCGGAGACCATCAACCCTACTGCGATGAAGATGCTGGTATAGCCTGAAGCGATCAGCATAATCATTCCCAAACGTCCCCAGTCCGCTGCCCCGAGCTGTGTCCAACTATCTAAAGAAATCACTGCCAGATTCAGCAGAACTGCAAAGACGAAAGGAATGAGAACGGTTATTAGAGTCCCTAAAAATTTTCCGACTAACAACGCGGGGCGAGAAATTGGGTTCGCGAGACACAACCGAAGCGTTCCCCTTTCTCTTTCGCCGGAGAGGGCATCAAACGTAAACAAAAGCGGGATGAAAGAGAGCAGATAGGTGATAATGAATACCCAGTCTATCTTGGTTGCTTTGGGACGAAGGTTCCGCGCATTCGGATTGGCAGTTGGATAGTCCAGCGACCAGATACTCCTTACCTTTCCGCTGGATCCTGTAGTTCTACTCCAAGACCCCCAATTTGTCGTTCCGCGATTCGGTAGAAAGGCATCCCCACCGTCTGCAATGAAAGTCAGTGCGGATGGCTGTTTGTAAAGTGTACCGGGCCCCTCTTTCAGGAGTTCATAGAGTTCTGTCCGGGACTGCAATTTGTTTTGGTCGGCGGTAATGTTCTCAGAGTACCTTCGGACTTTGTCTGGATGGCTCTGAAGATGCACCACAGCGTTCGTTACCATGAGTGCTGCCAGAATAAGCGTGGTTAAGGCGAAGCGGAGACTGTTGAGATGGTCAAAGAATTCTCTTTTAACAATATGTCCGATCATCGTGTTTCTCCAATTTTTTTATACTTCAACTTTGATAAAAATCAGGAATGTCACTATAAACAGGATCAGATTCATGAGAAAAAGGAGTAACACATCTGCTAAGGCGCGTTGTGCGTTTTCCGAGACATCCGTCCGTTCAAAGCGAAACTGGGGCAAATCCCACCAATCTACGGTGCCTTGATCAGAAGCGAACCATTGCCGACTCGCAAGCGCGTCTTTATCATGGAAATAGTCAATCAGCATCTGGCGGTATCCTTGGGTGGTACGACTAAAATCTAACATGCCATCTAAATCGGTGCCTGCCCAGGCGGAGGTTGCAAAGGTATAGAGGCTTGCAGGACTGAATTTCATCAACCGTTTATCCCACGTTGCTTGCCGGATGTCTGTCCGTGCCAAGCGTTGTTCGCGTATCAACGCAGCTTTTTCTGCCAGGCGGATGTGCGTCGCACCGATGAATGCCTGATAGTTTTGGAAATGCGGGACGGACGGTTCTGACTCCTCGTTCACTTTGGTCATGTTAAACTCATACCTTCTGCCGCTCCAAGAGCTTGACCCTGAATATCCTATGTTAAACTTAGGGGGATCCCCCTCAAGCGGACTGTTTGCTAAAAATCGTTGTTCTTCCCGGTCTGCTTCTTCCCAAATTTGGTCAATCTGTTGACTCGCGGACTGTCTTTCGGCGCGCATATCGCCCACCGGATTAATGGAAAAGCGACTCCAGTTCGGATAAACGAGGACCAAACCGACCCATAAGAACATACAGAGCATCAGGGATGTAGCCGTGCGCCGGGTTGTTGTGGAAATCAATAGTCCGATGAGGTAGAAAAGGGATAAGTAGACAATCGTCGTCCAGACTATCCCGCCAATCCGGAGCAGATCCGCTGTGCTGAACTGGATCGAACTGGCGAGGGAGCACAAAATCAACACCATCAGCAGACTCATTAGCACAGGCAGCAGCAAGCATATCATGGCAGCGATATATTTCCCAAACAGAATCAACCCGCGCCGCACGGGATGTGAGATAACCAGTCGCAAGGTACCGCTTTCCCAGTCGCCGGCAATTGCATCGTAAGCGAAGAGTAGGGACAGTAGGCTTAGGACGACTTGAAAGATGGATACCAAGTCAATCTGCGAAAAGAGATTTAGATACGGATTCTCCAAGTTTCGTGCGGAGACACTTGAAATCATCGGTACCTCTCCGTGATAAATTTCGACGGTGGTTCCCAACTGCTTGTCCAACCCTGCACTAAAAAGACTTAGGGGGTTCGGAGGACGTTCAACAAAGAGTTCCAACCTTGAATAGGTTTCCGCTGCCACCGCTTTCTCACGATGAACTTTCTCTTGCTGGCTATAACTCGCCACGCGGTTTTCGTGCTCGTCAATTAGCACAACTGTATTGGCGACGACGAGTAGGAGCGTAATAACGACCGCGGCGAGGAAGCGCGCGCTCATCATAAGGGATAGAAGTTCTTGGTTTATCAGTGTGCGTAACATGTTTGAACCTCAATTTACCTAACTATTTGGTTTGATTGATGGATTCCTGAATGGAGATTCGTGCTCGAAAGGCATTGATACCTCCTTTCTCACCGACCCAACCCCCGGTAGCCCTCAATTGAAAAACCTGTCCTTTGTCAAATTGATATGTGATTGTTCCTGTTTCACCGGGTTGAATCCCCCATGCCTGTGCAAGTATGCTCTCGGGTGTTTCTTCTGTGGGGGGATCGCTATTGCCATCAAACAGATCGAACGAACCTACAGGGGCTGCGCGACCGACGTGAATATCAATGGTGAGTGTGCCACCGTTTTCAAACGCTGTGGCATCTATTTTAATAACGGTGTCATCTTGAGAACCTGCCACAGGTGCCTGAAAAGTGTCTAATACCTCTATTGAGGGTTGCGCACGATCAAGCACAACGTTCAGACTGCTTGATAAAGCGACAGGGTCTTTCTCGCCCAATCCGGGACGTTTTCCTTCCAATGATTCCACAAGGAACAACTGATAATGTTCTGCCTTCATGTACCACTCGTGCCTGGAGAGTTCGTTGACGGGTTGCCTGCCCATGATTCCAAGTTCAGGCGAGATAATCAAGCAATCTGTAGGTGAGTGTCTCTTCCACGCCCGAACGATTGTTTGGGGCAAAGGAAGCATTTCGTCAATACCTTTTGCATCGCGCAAACGTTTCATATCGGTATTGAGCACCCATGTGTTGACGAAATTTTCATTCAAGAATTTGATGTTCCCATCATCAGAGAGGGCAGTTGCCCTCAAACCTTTGCCACTCCCGCCACATGCTTCGTCATCAAGCGGACCATTTATTGAGATAACATGAATGAGCTTCTGTTGTGTCTTTGCTATTTCCAACGCTTCGTTTACCGATACCCAATTGATTTGTTGTGATTTATAAAAACGCAGTGTCAGGACACGTTTGGCTTCTGCTAAGGTTATTGCTTCAGAAAATTGAGTGTCTTGAATTATATTTTCCGTCCCCGTACGGAGTTCGATTTGTGGACAAAAGCCCATATCCGCACCAAAGGAGCGACCACCGGGACGATGATAGCGGTTGACATCAAAATTGATTGTGCGTTTGGGAACGGACATCTTGAAGAAGGCAATTTTCCCTGCTGTCCGGTTGATAACAAGATTCCCAGTAAATTGTGAGGGTGTGAACCAGCCGTTCTCTAACTTAAACTCTGCATGAATCCGCAATACGATATCCGCAAATTCAGCGTTATAAGCGCGCAGACACGCCCATGCCCCGCGAGAGTCTCCCCAATTGAGGTGCATATCCAGATTGGGATTGGGATGAAGTTGTCTCAGCAATTCCAGTAATCCATCTTGTTCAATCTGCCAGACTTCGCCAACAGAAACACTATTTCCTTTTTTTGTAAGATTTTCGTGAGGAGATCTCTTTAATTCCTGCCGAGACGGTTTTTCTCTTCCCTTCTGCAGGCGTGCTTCAGTCGGGAGAAATGCCTCAAACACCGAAGCAGGATGATGCTTTTCAGGTTCGGCGACTCGCAGATTCGCCAGTGCATCCCACGTCAGATGGAAGTTGTCTTGGGTGTACTCAATTGGGGCAATGAAACCCTTAATCAACACTTTGGCGTTGTGGTCAAGCGTGAGTGCAATTCTATTAGAGGTAGATGCCTCATCCGCGAATCCATATTGTAAAGATAGGATAAAAATCAGACAACCGGTACCTAATGTTTTCATTTTAAAATATCCCAAAAAAGATTGAATAGGATTTACACACCCTTTGCTGGCGAGGTTTCAAACCTCGCCAGCGTTGGGTAGCAAGTGTATCTGTTCGAGATTTACCGAATGGAAATTCGTGCGTGAAAAGCATTGATGCTCCCTTTCTCACTGAACCAATCGCCAGTAGCACCCAATTGAAAGACTTTGCCTTGATTGAATCGATAAGCGATTATCCCTGTTCCACCGGGCGGAATTCCCCATTCATGTGCGAGTCTGTTGTTGGGTATGCCTTCTGTAGGCAGCTCACTGGTCCCATTGAACAGATCAAACGAGCCAGATGCTTTGCCGCTACCGACTCGGATATCAATGGTTAGCATACCACCGTCTTCAAACGCGGTAGCATCAATTTTTACAACGGTATAATCCTGATGCTCTCTTTCCGGCGTCCGAAAAAAGTCTAAGACCTCTGTTTGAATCTGTTGTATCTCTTCTATTTCTGCTTTTGTCTCTTGCGTTTGCGCACCTATTACTCGGAGGCTGTCTACTTGTGGATTGGATCTACTATTTTTACCCGATGTGTCTATCTTACCCAGTTGTGTTCGCACAGCAGGTTTCGCCTTGATAATGGGTTTCGCTGTTGCCTCCACAATGTCAACCTTTATAGCAGAGACTGCTTCCAAACTATAGGGTTGTTGGAAATGGGATAGATATTTATTGCTTATTCCGAGAGTGAGTGTCGCCAAAATAGCGACTGACGCGGCTATCGCCCATGGCACTATGGGTTTGCCGTTTGAAGAAGGAACAGGTTTGATGCGGTTGGCTTCTCGTATAATGTTCTCGGTTAAATTGCTGGGCAATTGTACGCTACTGAGCACTTCACTAATCAAAATTTCTTCGCCGCGTGCCTGTAAACGCTTTCGCGCACGGCTAAGCCGACTCTTAATTGTGTTCGCCGATACACCCAAAAATTTGCTAATATCCTTCACTTTCATTTCACCAAGATAATGGAGCGTCACCACCGTCCGTTCGCTCTCCGGCAGTCTTTCCAGAAGTCTTTTGACGATTTTATGCCGTTGTTCAGTCGTTTCCAGGTCGAGTTGTTCCGATACATGATGTGTATAAGAGGCTTCTTCTATTTCTTCCACGGGTGTGTCTTCCAGTGATTGCATCATGTATCTGTTTCTTTGAATCCAATTAATACAAAGTCGGTCTACAATGACATAAAGCCATCCAGAAAACTGATTGGGATTCTTTAGTGTTGAGAGGCTTTTATAGACTCGAAGGAAGGCATCTTGCGTAATTTCTTCAGCAAGGTGAAAGTCCCCAAGTTTGCGCCACGCCAGGGCGTGAACGCTTTTCTGATGTTTTCGGACTAATGCACCGAATGCCTCTTCGTCCCCGGACAAAATTTTATGAATTAGTTGAACATCGTTTTCTTCCATCGGAATACTTCCTTTATGCTTTGGGTTCTTCTACCTGTTCGGGTTGAGGGTTGCGGAATTTTCCCAGTCGCCACTCTCTATAAACGAGGAAACCACCAAGCAAACATAAGCAGCTGTATAGCAAGGGTTTTACCAGGGCAACACTCATTAGGAAATCTCCGATATTCATATTCTGCACTCGCTCACCGGTTATTTCACTCGCTATCCATCGATCCATATATAAACCAAGGACTTGTTCAAAAATCGAATTAAACATTCCACTGGTAAGGAGTATCGCGCTAATGAGTATCAACCCCTTTGACCTCGTCCGAAGACATAAAACCACCAGTAGCACTGCAAGTGCCAACCATACAATAATATTCAGACCGTAAAAAACGCTATTAAACATCGTCAGAACCTCCAACGAGATAGCGAAACCCAACGCAAACCTGCCATGTTTGTAGCGTTTGACCTAAAGAACGTTGGGTTTCGCTGGATTTCTCTATGCATACGCGGGTATATCAGATTTGATGTATTTTGAAATATCTACCTTTGATTTTCAATCCCGCTCAACCCAACCTACGGACCTCTAACAGGATAGCAGCGGGAGAATTCAATTTTGAAATTTGAATCACTTGGCATCATAAATGCGCCAGATACCTTCCACTTTTCGCATCTTAACAGGTACTTCCGGCGGCTGCGCCGTCGGTACTCTTAATCGGAAGTGGAATTCATCACCCACATATTCGCTGCTTACAATCTCCATCTGACTCAACATTTGACGTATCTGAGGACGCATATCCTCTGGCATATCCTCAAAATCACTTTCAAATGTCTCTCTGGCATCTCCTGTAAGCATCGAGCGTATTGTCTCTGAATCAAGATTTTTAAATGCTTCCACGAAAGTGTTCATTACATCTTCCGGAGATTGCCCCGTGCGCGCTGATGACACTTTTCTCGGCTCTGAATTCGGTTCGACAGAGATTTTTGCCCAAAAAGCGTTGACCAACCCTTTCTCGCTGAACCAACTGCCAGTACCCCCCAACTTAAAGAGCTGCCCTCGGTCAAAAGGGTGAACGATTTGTTCACTCATGCCCGGCTCAATATCCCACGCAGAAGCCAACGCATTATCAGGTACACCTGTTGTGGGAAGTTCCGTATCTCCGGCGAATAGATCGAACGAACCCTGCCCTTCGCCATTGCCCACCCAGATATCAATGGTGAGTTTACCACCGTCTTCAAACGGTGTGGTGTCAATCTCAACGGTTGTGTAATCCTGATTACCCCGGCCGGGCGCGCGAAAAATGTTCAGGATCTCCATTGAGGGTCGCTGAGCGTTGAGTGCGACGTGTCGACTACTACTCGGTCCGCGGTGTTTCCCAAGTGCCGCCAAAGCATCCTTTAGAAATGTTTCATACTTTTTCACGTCAATATTGGACTCGCCCGGTTTGCGATAGGGTAAATGACTTATCAACTCTAACTCGGGTGAGAGTATAAAAGTGTTTACCGAGCGACCTACCTTGTGTTGTACCACAGCCTCTTCAAGTGTTGTAGAAATCGTGCTTGCCAATCTACTTACCGGTTCACCCTTCGTCCCGCTCTGAAATTCAGGAAGGTCCCCTAAAAGTACGAATACATTGACAAATTGTTCGTTGAGAAGTCCTATAATTTTTGAATTGGAGAGGACACCTGCCCTCAAAGATTTGCCGCTCCCTCAGCACGATTCATCATCAAATACACCCCATGTCATCAGCACATGAATAGGGCGATCCTTCGCTTGTGCCTGTGCAACAACCTCTTCAATAGGGAACCTCTTGATCTCGGCAGACTTGTAGAAGGCAGCCGCCAACATCGCCTTCGTCTCTTCTTCTGTAATGGCAGTCTCCCAGACAATATCACTCTGATCATCTGCGTTCTGTCCGATAAGTTCCATGCGTGGGACGAAAACCATATCCGCTGCGTTAAAGGCGTTGATGTCAACATTGGTATTGCGAGAAGGGAGATAGAGCCAAAATTCTCGAATTGTCCCATTGTTCCGATTCAGCACCAATCGTCCAGTAAATTGTGCCGGTGTAAAGTAAGCAGGAGCGTCCTTATCCAAGAGGAATTCCGCATGAACTCTGAAAACAATTTCTGCATAATCGGACGATAGTGCCCGTAGACACGCGAAGCCACCGTCCGACTCCATACCACTTACGGCTCTACGATGATCTGCTGTCGTATACCAGCCACCCGGATTTAAATGCATTTCAGCAGTTGCCCCGGGGTGAAATTGACGAAGAAAGGGGACAATCTTGTTAACATCAAGTTCCCATAGGTCTCCGACGGTAACATCTCCGTTGGGGAAAAAGGCTGTGAAAGCGTCTGCTTTATATTCCTGACTTGGATGCGCCGGTGAAAGGTTGTTGAAGATGGCTGCATTTTCCGGTGAGTAATTGGACAGACCCAATGCTGAATCTGCAATAGGTTCCCAATAGGCACGCACTTGTAAAGTTGCCTTCTCATCCAATGTATTCTCCATGTTTATCTTATTAGCGGCACTTTGAAGGGTTAAGTTCAACCCTAAAACCCATATTACTAATATTGAGACAATCAACCAATTCCTTTTCATTATTAACTCCTGGATTTGATTTATCGTGAATGATGAACATAGATGGAGATTTCAAGCTAAATAGACATAGCACTCCGCTGGAGTGCGGTCGCGCGGAGATTATGAAAGTGCTTGTTCGCCTGCTGTATCCTTTTTAGAGGGAGAATGTCTAACAGGATAGCAGCAGGAAAACTAAATTTTGAAATTTGAATCACTTGACATCATAAATGAACCACACGCCCTCCACTTTTCGCATCTTAAAAGATTTCTCCGGCGACTGCGGCAGTCTTAATCGGAAGTGGAATTCATCATCTACATATTCGCTGCTCAAAACCTCCATCTGACTTAACATTTGACGCATCTGGGTACGCACATCTTCTGGCAAATTTTCAGTATTCATTCCAAATGCTTCTCTGGCATCCTCTGTAAGCATCGGAAGCATTTTCTCTGAGTCAAGATTCTTAAATGCTTCCACGAAAGCGTTCATTACATTTTCCGCTGAGGTTCGCTGAACGTCGAGAACGTTGAGAGCGACATGTCGAGTACTACCTAATCCGGGGCGTTTCCCTTCTAACGATTCCACGAGAAACCGACGGTAAGCCTCCTCCATGTTATTTATCGCATTGAATAGTTCATTGACCGGTTGCCGTCCCATCAGTTCCAGGTCTGGCGATATTACCAAGCAATCTACTGGAGAATGCCGCTTCCACCCACTAATAATTGTTCGCGCCAAAGGCTGCATTCCGTCAATTCCCTTCGCTTCACGTAATCTTTTCATATCAGTGTTCAGCACCCAAGTATTGACAAATTTTTCGTTTAGCGATTCGATGATTCGGTCATTGGAGAGGACAACTGCCCTCAAGGTTTTTCCGCTCCCTCAGCACGCCTCGTCGGTGAGCGGTCCATTGATCGAAACCACATGAATCGGCCGTTGTAGCGACTTTGCTATCTCTAACGCTTTGTCCATTGCTACCCATTCGATTTGTTCCGACTTGTAGAAACGGTGTATCAGCCTACGTTCCGCCTCTTCCTGGGTGATGGCTTCGGTGAATTGCGTGTCTGACGTGATAGCCTCTGTACCCGCAAGAAGTCCTATTTGGGGACAGAAGCCGGCATCCGTACCGTAGGAGGAACTGTTCTTGTGTTGCCGGTTCACATCGAAGTTGAGTGTGCCTTCAGGGACGGACATCTCAAAGAAGGCGACCTTAGCCTCGGCACGGTTGATAACCAAACGCCCAGCAAACTGGGACGGGGTGAACCAACCGTCCTCTAAAGCAAATTCTGCATGAATGCGAAACACAATTTCGGCAAAGAGATCATTGTAAGCGCGAAGCGTTGCCCATAATCCTGATGAATCCACAGGACTGTGCATCTCCACGTATGGGTTGGGGTGAAGTTGCTTCAGCAATTCCAGAACGCCCTCCGGTTTAACTTGCCACAGTTCGCCAACGGAAACAGGTTGATGCGGCAGAAATGCGTGGAAAACAGACGCTGCATATCGCTTTTCTGGCTCGGCGACTTTCAAGTTCGCTAATGTGTCCCAATTCAGATGAAAGTTGTCTACTGTAAACTCAATCGGGGCAATGAAGCCTTTGACAGAGACTTCTGACATGCTATCAAGGTTAAGTGTGATTTTGTTAGGTATGGCGTTCTCATCAGCGTTGAGTTGTCCACTCATCATCACCAGAATGAGAAGTCCAATCGTTAAAGTTTTCATTTTTAATCTCCTTAGTCATAATTAACATTCTACACTAACAGCACTTATATAAAAAGTTGTTGCTTACATAGATTTTATAGTAAAGCCCAAAATTATCTGTGGGAGTTCATTACCCTTTATAATTAAAGACCCAGTTTTGCGCAAAAAGGTTGCATAATGTTAAAAAATGGGAAAATTTCAATTTTATTGGGGCGGGAGCTCGTTCCTAAAGAAAGATGGGAGGCGGCGCAGATACATCAACGGAATGGCGAGGTTATAAACCTCGCCAGCGGCGGTGAGGGTATTTTGGCAATGTAATACTAAGGAACGGATTTAGTCTAATCCCAGACTATAGTGACCTCTAAAAATAATGAAACACATTTTGGAAGGCGGACGAGGAAACCTCGCCCCTACGAACCGGCTTCTGTTAAAGATGAAGTGTCTATTTAATTGTTGGTTTTACTATAAATCCAGTATTTCTGCGTATTTTCGTCGTTTACTAACCGACTGTCAACATATTTCGGATTTTACTATAGCCTGCTTTCACTTCAGGCGAATTTCACCCGTAGAGGCGTGCAATTTCAGTAAGGGTCCACCACCGTTCAGTGTTCCCTTTAGCAGATTTTCTGTAATTTCATCTTGAGGTTGAAGAGAGAAATCGCTTGAGATTTTCCCTTGGGTTTGAGCGTCTATGTCAATGGCAATATGGGGGCCGAGCGTAACATCTATCGCTCCACCCATTGATGCGTGCAAAGTCCAGGGATGTTGTGGTTGCATTGTCATTTCCGCACGGATATTTCCCATACCGGTTGTCAAGTTAACGCTACTTTGACACCCTTTGAGAGTAATGTTCCCACTCAAACCGGTTTCTCCCCAGACTTCGTCTTGGATTTTTCCAAGATAAATATTACCGCCTAAAGCCTCTGCTCTAACTGACCCTATCAGGTCACCGACATGAATATCTCCGCTGGATGCAGTTTTGAGCGTGACATTATACTGACGTGGGACTGTTGCTTGAATTTCAACTTTAAACCACTTCAATCCGTCTTGCCAATATTCCCGCCCACGCTTGAATTTTCCCACGACTCGGATATTCGATTGGGTATCCAGCCCTTCGTATTCAATCGTAGTTTCAAAATCCTCAAACAATTCGTCCCGCCATCCGACAAGTTTCGGTCGCATTATTAGCAGTCTCGATCTCCATATTTTTTTAATGGCGATATCGACGTGATTGTGATCTGTGGTTTCTATATTGATTGTACCAAACTCTGTGTCAACTGTTAAATGTCCGGTAGGATAAACGTTGTGCCCTTCTGATCTCGAGCTTGATTGGCTGATTCCTGATGAGAGTAGACCAAGAATAATCAATGATAGGAACAGAAGCGGAAAGATCACAAAAGCGACGAACCGCTTGGACTTTGTCATCTGAGTCTCCTTTTGTTAGTATCCAATTCACCAATGGGTTATTTAATACTATGCCTATCTGGCATACTTGTCAAGAAGATAAGCGGTGCCACTCTTGCGACTGCATCAAGAAGCCTTCCTGTCCCTCTTATACCATTTCTGAAAGTAGATATTGCATGAACAACTTTTCTGAAAGGGGCACGGTGGCACAGACTAACAGTCTATGCTACATGCACATTGAAAGGTATTCAATTAGAAATGGTATTATGCGAGGATTCGGGACAAGAAGGCTCCTTCTACAAATATTAACCCAAGTTGTCGTTTGGGTTCTCAAACAGCAACCTCAGCAGAATAAAATTACTGGCTATTTCCCAAAATACCTAACAGGATAACACACCGTTAGCTGTTGTTATTCTGACGTTTGATTGATGATGGACCGGAAGTTACTTATTCGCTTCCCGAATCAGCCGATTTGACTTCATACTTCTTTAATTCCAAGTTTAATTCAGGGGGCTTGACTGTAGGCAGAGCTCCAACTTCAGGAGGCATAGTCGTAGAGATAGTTTTCAGAAAAATATCCTCGGCCTTTTGATGAAGCTTGACAATCCCGATATTGGGTGCTACCCACAGCGTTGTAACGGATTCGCCGGGCGGATCTGATCCCGTTTCCGGTGAAGGCACTGCTGCTACCTCTGTTTCTGTTCGGTATTCAATTTTCAAACAGTCTTCAAAAGTGCCAGCGGGTGTCTCAACGTTTTCTCTGCCCACCACGGTCCCTGTTTCGACAATAGTGAATTCGAGTGTGATTTCTGGAGGATCTTGGGGAGGAACAGGTGTCAGTGTGATTTTGGCTTTTATCTGCGTTGCCTTCCACTTTTCGTTGAAGGTGACAGGGATCGGCAGTGCATAAAACGGGTCTTGTGCCTCTATCTCAATATTATAGAGCATAATAAACGGTGCCCCCATTTTCTGCAATAATTTCAGAAAAGCCTCCATCTCTTTGGTAAGATGTGCTTTGACGGCTTTCTCTGCCTCATCACCGACCCAGAACGTGACCTTCTCCTCACCGATCCGATAGAAATTGGGATGGATGTGATAATCATAGTCTGCCCAATCCTCGAAGGCGGGTTCATAGTTGAAGGCATGATACGTCTTACCCTCAATTTCTTTTTTCTCTACAGCACGGCGTGTCAATTCATTGCCATCCTGATCTTCGTAAACCCAGTAACTCCCTTGCACGTGTGGAAAATAGGCATCTTTGCTTTCCGCCGCGAACAGCGTTGTACTGAAGCTAAAAATGAGCAGTAGACTTAAAACGAAACGAAATCTTTTTAACATGATAGGTTCCTCTTTATTAGTAAGGTGAGTTCTGTATTTGTAGCGCAAACTTTTAGTTTGCGCCTTATGGGACACAATCTAAAAGATTGTGCTACAAAAACGCCGCCGATTCTGAAAAGGACACGCGATGCGTTTCTGATGGTTGATGGTTATTCTTTGGCATTTATACTTCTGCGCGTATGAAGATAAGAAATGCCCCCGAGAAAAATACACCGAGCAGTAAAACGAGCAACAGCAGATCTAAAGTCGCGGTGTTGAACGTATCGCTGAAGGCGATCTTATCCTCAAATTTCGGAATCGCTTCACTTGAGAACGGTTTCTCGGACATGCCTTCAGGGATGCCGATGAGGTGGCGACTTTGCATGTCTGCTCTGTCGGTTTCGACGATGAATTGTCGGAATTGTTTTGTGTAATCGTGCACGCGTTCTAAGTATTGCAAGTGGCGGTTGAAGCCGGTACCTGCCATTGATTCAAGGGCGTATTGGACAATCGCCGCTGGTGAGAACCGGGTTACAACCCTTGCGCGTTGTACCTGTACGATTTGTGCGTCTAAATACTCGCGGTTAAGGCGTTCTCGGGTTTCTATGTCTCTGTTGACGAGTTCCGCCTTGAGTGCCAGTTCTTCATCACCTTCTGTTTCCCACGCCGCCATATACTTTTCCGCTTCGGCTCTGGCAGCTTCAGGGTCAGTTTCAAAAAGTTTCTGAAGTTCACTTAAGCTTGGAAGGTTAGGGGTCTTTTTTTCTTTGATTGCGTTCAATCGATCATTATAGTCAGCGTCAATCTGACCAAGGGCTGCGTCTCTTGAGGCATGAAATTGATCGATCGTTTGGACGGGTGGCATCCATTTTGTGGAAAGGGTGCCGAGGGTTGACGGCATAAAAATCACAGTGGCTACCCAAATCAATAGAAGCACAACGAGACTTATCCGAGGCTCTCGCGTGCCAGCAGAAACCATCAGTCCCAATCCGACAAAGATACCCGCGTAGCCGAAAGCAATCAGTAGAACCAATCCTAAACGTCCCCAATCGGCTGTACTTAGTTGTGTCCAATTGTCAGTCGAGATCACCGCCAGATTCAGCAATACTGCGAAAACAAACGGAATGAGGACAGTTATTAAAGTGCCTAAGAATTTACCGATCAACAGAACAGGGCGCGAAATCGGATTCGCGAGACACAATCGCAAGGTTCCCTGTTGTCGCTCACCTGAAAGCGCGTCGAAGGTGAATAAAAGCGGAATAAAGGAGAGCAGATAGGTGATGATGAATACCCAATCTATCTTTGTTGCCTGCGGACGCAGGTCTCCTTCATCTGGATTCGCGGAGCCGTAACTCAGCCACCAATTGCTTTTCGCCTTCCACCCTGGACCACTTTTGGACCAAGTCCCCTCGCTCTTCGGTGTATGTCCCGGTAGATAAGCGTTGCCGCCGTCTGCAATGAAGGCAAGCGCAGAGGGACGTTTATGGAGGTTCCCTGGTCCCTTTTCGGCTAAAGTATACAACTGCGTCCGAGATTTCAACGTATTGAGGGACTCGGTAACATTCTTGGAATAATTACGGACCCTTTCTGAGTGTGTCCGAAGATGCACTACGGCGTTGGTGACCATTAAGGCGGAAAGTATCACAACCGTTAGAATAAAACGCAGGCTATTGATGTGATCAAAGAGTTCTCGTTTGATAATATGCCAAATCATTTTTTTAATTTTCCTTGCGGTTTGATGTGGTTCGTTTGGTATTAGACTTCAATTTTGGTGAAAATCAGAGATGTCAGCGTGAACAGAACCAGATTGATTAATAGGAGTAAAAACAATTCGGGCAGTGCCCGCGTTGTGTTTTCCCAAACATCCGCCCGCTTAAAACGGAACTGTGGCAAGTCCCACCAGTCTACTGTGCCTTTGTCAGAAGCGAACCATTGCCGACTGCCGAATGCATCTTTGTCGTGGAAATAGTCAATGACCGTACGCCGGTAACCCTGAGCGGCTTGCACAAAATCAAACATGCCCTCCAAATCCGTGCCTGCCCAAGCGGAGGTTGCAAACGTATATAAGCTGGCAGGACTGAGTTTCATTAAACGTTCATGCCATATCGCTCTCCGGAGAGAGGTGGTATCTAAAGTCTGTTTTCGGACTAAAGCGATCTGTTCTGCCGAACGGATGTACAAGGCACCCATAGTCGCATGATAGTTTTGAACGTGCGGCACGAGGGCATCTGATTGATTTCCCAATTTCAGATCTATTCCATATCGTCTACTGAGGTGCCCGCCTGATGAGAAACTATTTGACTGCTGAACATCCAGATTAAACTTTCGAGGTTTGCCTTCGAGCGGACTGTTCGCTAAAAATTGGCTTTCCTCTCTGTCAACCTCCTCCCAAATCTGTTCAATCTGTTGATTCGCCGATGAATGTATTGCGCGCGTATCACCCACCGGGGTGATGGCAAATCGGCTCCAATTTGGATAGACGAGTACCAAAGCTACCCACAAAAACATACAGAGCATCAATGATGTGGCAGTCCGGCGCGTTGTTGTGGAAATCAACAGTCCGATCAGATAAAAAGCAGACAAATAGATGGTTGTCGTCAGAACTATCCCGCCGATCCGAAGGAAATCTTCTCCACCCAATTGGATTGAACCGACAGTAGATAACAGGATCAGGACCATCAGCAGGCTCATCAGTACGGGGAGCAGCAGGCAGGCCATAGCACCAATATATTTGGCAAGTAGAATGGATCCACGCCTCACTGGATGGGAGATAACCAGGCGTAAGGTGCCACTTTCCCAGTCTCCTGCAATTGCGTCATAAGCGAAAAGCAGTGCCATCAGGCTCAAAACGACTTGAAAAATGAGGACGAGATCAATCTTTGAAAAGAGGTTGAGAAACGCGTTATCGAGACTTCGCGCCGAACCATCTGAAATCATCGGGACGCGACCGTAGTAGATGTCAAAAGTACTTCCAAGCCGCTTATCCAATCCCGCGCTAAAGAGACTTAAGGGGTTCGGCGGACGTTCAACAGATAGTTTTAGCATTGAGTAGGTTTTCGCTTCCTGCGCTTTCTGACGATGAACATTCTCTTGCTGGCTATATCTCACCAATCGACGCTCGTAATCTTCGAGAAGCACAACGGCATTGGCGAAAACGAGGAGAAGCGTAATCACAACAGCAGCAAAGAATCGCGCACTCATCAAATGCGTTAGAAGCTCTTGGCGGATCAGGTTTCGTAGCATGATGCTTCCTTAAAAATTTGGGATTTGTCTATTAGAGACACTTTGGAGAAAAAAGGATAGTAAAAACTGTGCGGGATAGTGAAATGGGGGAAATGTTGCTGTTAGTAGTCCCTGTGGTGGGAGAGGTAGGTTAAGCAAGTTGAAGTATTAACATTGAAGTTTTGCATTTCCAAGTGGGTTGGAAAGTTGGAAGGCGGGAAGGTTGGAAGATAGGGGGTACGATGTTGCTGCCAGTCTTCCTGTCTTCCACCCTTCCTCAAAACCTGATTCTGGTATTCTCCTTATACCGTTGACAAACCTATCTTTACCTCTATAGCGGTGGATAGGGTGACCTCTTCCGCATGTTCCGATTTGGTTGCTGGAGTGGGATCGGGTTCTGGAAACGTTCTAAAGCCTCTTGGGCACGTCTGAGTTGTTTTGTAGCGTGCTCAATCTGTTTTCTGGCGTGTTCAACTTGTTTCGGATTGGGTTGTTTCTTGGCGCGCGCAATCCGTTCCTTGGCACTCTCAATTCGTTTCTTGGCGCGCTCCATTTGTTTCTTGTGGTCCTCAACCCGTTTGGCTACCAGTTTATCAATATAAGCGACTTTATAAGCGTTCTGATTATCCATTAAAGGCATGCCAAGAAACCCGATTTCCTGCAAATCTGGATTGTCCTCCAAAAATGCCAAAGTATGTCGCTTTGACAGGTAGATCCTATAATCGTCGAAATCCTCTATAGTGATACCTCTCTGCAAAAGCATCTGAAGCCACTCTATTCGTGAATGTCTCGCGTCTATTTCACCGCTAATTGCAAGCTCGCTACTGTAAACAACACCATCCTCACAGAGTGCTATCACCTTCGCCTTTGAATACTTTTGGTTGTATGCCGCATCAAAGGCGTTCATCAACCCCTTCACGGTTTGCAACCCTTCATACTTTTCAGGAGTGGTATCTGGTGCTGGGTGCTTGGCTTCTATTGATTCTATGAAGGTATTAACTGTTTGCGAGTTTGCTTGGAAGCCAAAAAAAGTAGTGAACCCGAGAACTATCAAAATTATGAACATTCGCACGGCGTTTTTACGTGTCATTTCGTTGCCTCTCCTTCGTTAGTCTTGTTTTGTGTAAACTTGTTGAGGTAATTCGCTATTGTCGTCGTGTCTTCTAATATTAATGATCTAATTTGTGGACGAAAAGGGTGCATAATTTCAGATTTTGATGAGATAACTTGTAAGACCTTCGACTAATAGTATGCGAACTGGTGTGTGCGTCAAATATCCAATCTAAAAAATTTCAGGAACGCCACGGTTGTCAACACCACTGATAGGAAACAGAGCAGCAGTAAATCTACTACAGAGTGTCGAAGGGTTTCTGATAAGGAGGTTTCTGTCATGTCTGGCGGCGGGGCAATCTTCTTGGGTTCAGCTTTACCAGATACGAATCGCGCCATTGTGGCAAAGTCATCGTCCGTAATTTCACTGAAATACTCTTCTTCAAGCTGAATGTAATAACGATTGCCCGCTTGAAAGTAGGTGTTTCTTTTTATTTTCCCGGTCTCGGCTAAATTCATGGCGAGGTAAATCAAGGAAGATGTGGGAGTGATTCGAGAAAGGGTTTCTCCAACCGATTCTTGCCGCTTTTTTTCACGCTGGTATTCTCGCTCGAGTTTGTCGACTTGCTCCTGAAACTTCTGTCGATATTCGGCATCGATTGGTTCCCTGAGTTCCTTGATTTTTGGGAGAGTCTCGTTGAGACTAAACGAAGTCCCTAAAGTTTCTGTTATTTTTTTCCCAAGCACTTGTTCCTTTTCTGCATTAAGGTTATTGCGAATCGCAGTTTTTTCCATGTGGACGCTCTGAATCGCGCGTGTTGGGGCGATAAGTTTAGCGGTGAGAAACCCAACGCGTGGGGCAATCAGCACGGCAAGTACCCAGACGGTAAAGGCAATAATGAGTGCTGTTTTCGAGTTGTCTAAGTAGGTGGAAATTACGGTCCCTATTGCAAAAAATACACCGATGTAGAGCAACGAAACTAACGTCAAACTGAGCACACGTAGGAAGATGTCAGATTCACCCAAAGGAAACCCTTGCGAAACAAGCAGGAGTAAACCTAAGAGAAACGCTACGAGGAACGGAACAACAAACACGATATATCCACCAATTAGTTTACTCCACAAGAACAAATCTCGTGGTAAGGCATTTGCCAGAGTTATCCGAAGCGTTCCAGCCTCTTTTTCACCTGCGACAGCATCAAACGTAAACAACAGCGCAAGTAGACTGAAGACAGTGCTAACAACGAACAGAAAATCGAGGTTCCCTAAAGCGGAGGAGAGAGGGGCTTCTGCAACGGACGTTGAACCCTGTTTTACACCGTTGCGTGTCATTCCAAGATAACTGGGAAGCGATTCCTCTAAACCTTTCGCGAAGACGCTCAAAGGTGTCGGTTCAAGAAAGAGTTTGGAAACTTCCAGGTCCGGGGCTGGGGAATCTGGCAGTTTCTCCTCGGTTTCTGCGTCCGATAGTTTGATGGATTCTTGATAATTGACTTGGTTTTGAAGGTAATTGCGGTAATTGATGTGTAGGGTGAGCGGAACAAGCAGGAGACACATCAACAGGAGCGCGACGAACCGGACGCTCAGAATATGATGCATCATCTCTTTTTGAATTAGCGTCATTAACATTTAGCGTGCTCCTTATGCAATGGACAAAACCTATCTTTCTCCTACAAAGGCGGATAGCGGGGTGTCCTTTTCATATTCTGGTTTGGTTCGTTAGGTGTTTTGTCACGTTCCAGAATCTTCTTGATGTGTTCCAACACCTCTTTGACCTGCTCCGCTGCGTCCGATCTGTTTTGACGTTCCAAATCTTCTACTGTCTGTTCTAATTGGTTCACAAGGCTCCGTAGAGGTGAAAGCGTCATCTCTTCAATTTCGCTGTGAAGCTGCGGAACTTGTGGGATTGTTGGAACGTTAGGTGCTTTTGGGATACTACTTTCGACAACTTCTATCTGTGCCTTTATCCTTTTCTTGGCGGCTTCTACTCTCGTCTTTGAGGCTGCTATCCGTGCCTTAGTGGTTTCTATCCGTTTTGCAGTGGCTTCTGCTGGGATTTTCCAATTCCGAGTATAGTATCTTACAAACCGATCAATATAATCGGCTTTGTAGGTTTCCCATGCCTCTGTTGACGGAATACCGTGAATCTCGGTTTTCCAGAGATACGGACTATCCTCAAGGAATGCCAACTGATGCCGATGTGCCATACAGAAAAAATAATCGATAAGGCTTTCTATGGTGATACCTCTCTCCAAAAGGAGTTGAAGCCATGCGGTTCGGGGGTACCGGGCATCTATTTCAGTGCCCTTAAAAGAGCTGGAGATACCTTTCTTTGAGAGCAGCTCTGACCACTTATGGATCCCCACTATTTCGTCCGGTTTAATTTCAGCGATACTCGCTTTTGAGAATACGGTCGCTATGGTACGTGAGTGCTTGCGGTTATAGGCTTCATCAAAGGTGTGCATCAGTGCTTGTACGGTTTGTGGACCTCTATATTCTTTAGAACCGTAAGAGATTCCCTCATTGAATTCTGTCCGCACCAATGCCTTCTGTGAAGGATCCCACTTATCTCCTGCAGGCACCCATGTTATTGAGCGTTCAAGTACTATCGGACCCGCCTGCAGATCGAAAAAAGGGGAAGCACTCAACACAATCAAAAGGACGAGTATACACACGACATTTCTACGTTTTATTTCCATAATGTCTCCTCCGTTTCTAAAGCAGATGTTTGCGTCATCGGTCGCTTTTCCTTATTATAACCTAAGCCACCTATTTGTGCACATGGCACTCCGCTGGAGTGCAAGAGGTTGTAGACTGCATTTTCTATAGACATAGCACCCCTACGGGGTGAGGAAAGTATTTGAAAAACCGTGTTAGAATGCCAAAAATCCGTTGGTAGCAACTTGGGTTATTATAACGCAAGTTGCCACCTTTCGTAGCATAATCTGTTAGATTGTGCAGAAGAAGGCGCAACCTAATAGGTTATTATACACATGTTAGCGAAAAAAGTTGCAATGAATTGCTTCAATTCCCACCGCGCATTTTGAGGTTGTCGTTACTACAAACGAGTTTCAAAAAAGTTGCATTTTATTTTAAAAAAACAGTATATCCAAGGAATCCTTGAAGCGGAAAGGCTAATTGGTTATCAATAAACGTACATCGCAGCTTGTTGCATCAAATATCCAACCTGAAGAATTTCAGGAATGACACAGTCGTCAACACGACTGCAAAGAAGCAGAGCAGGAGCACATCCACGGCTGATTGGCGGACCGTTTCTGCTAAGGTTGTGGTTTCCAAAGGTGGCGGCTGTGTAATTTTGACGATATCAGTCGCCGGGTTCCACGTTCTTACGGAAGCATGATCTACAATTTTACTGAACAGATCCGTATGGAGTTCATTATAGTAACGCTCACCCGCTTGAAAGTAATTGCTCCTTTTTTGCTTCCCTGTCTGTGTCAAGTTTGTAGTGAGATAGATGAGGGATGATGTTGGCGTAATTCGTGAAAGCGTCTCACCTACCTGTTCTTGCTGTTCTGTTTCACGTTTGTAATCCCGGTCGAGTTTGTCAGCGTGATCTTGAAATTTCTGTCTATATTCCTCTTCAAAGGGTTTCATGCGTTCATCAACTTTGTTCGCAACCTCTCCAGCTATTATGCGTGTGCCCCGTTCATATGCGGGCATCTCCATGACAATTTTCTTTTTTTCTTCTGAGAGTGCCGCATTGAAATCATCTCGAATAGCTTTCTTTTCCATATAGACGCTCTGTGAAGTTCGTGTTGGGGCGATAACCTTTGCTGCAAGGAATCCTATGCGTGGCGTAATCAGCACGGCGAACACCCAAAGGGTGAAAGCGACGATGAGTGCTGTTTTGGCACTGTCCAAGTAGGTGGAAATCACGGTTCCTATTGCAAAAAACACCCCGATGTAGAGTAGTGAGGCGAGGGTTAGACTGAGGACCCGTGGAAAAATATCTGACTCGCCAAGAGGAAACCCTTGCCAGACAAGTAGCAGTAAGCCGAATAGAAACGACACCAGAAAGGGAACAACAAACACAAGGTAGCCACCGATTAGCTTACTCCACAAAAAGAGATCGCGCGGCACAGCGTTTGATAGGGTAATCCGAATTGTACCTGCCTCTCGCTCCCCAGCAACGGCATCAAATGTGAACAGGAGTGCAAGCAGGCTAAAAACGGTACCTACCACGAATAGAAAATCGAGATGTCCCAGAAGTTGGGAGAGCGGCGCAGAAAATGTAGAGGGTGGTCCCTGTGTGATTCCATTACGCGTCATCCCAAAGTAGCTCGGTAGTGAATCACCTAATCCGTTCGCGAAGACGCTCAAAGGTGTCGGTTTAAGAAAGAGTTTAGAAACTTCAATCTCCGGTTCCAGTGGTCTCTTCGGGTTTACTGTCTTTTCCTCGATGTTCGCCAGTTTAACCGCTTCTTGGTAATCCACCAAGTCTTGCTGATAGTTTCGATAATTAATAGAAAGCGTGAGTGGAATAAGCAGGAGACACATCACGAGGAGCGCGACAAATCGGACACTCAAAATGTGATGCATCATTTCTTTCTGAATTAGCGTTAGGAACATGTTTTCACCTTGCCTTGCTATTCTAAGGTCAGTTTTCAATCAAGAAAGTCCTATAATGCTGAAAATCCTGGTTCAGACAATTATAGTAAAGCCCGTAAGTATTTATACACCAACACAAAGGCGAGGATACAATCCTCGCCAGCGGCGGTGGGGATTGTTTCCTGACGAACTGTTATAAGACCTATATTACTTGATTAAATTCTTTATCTTCGTTGAAAGTGTCTCTGGATCGACATCTATAAGGACATCTTTGATAACGAGTTCCCGATTTAAAAGGAGTGTTATGAGCTCCGTTTGGGGTTCGGATGCCTCTCTATTGAGGAGCGACTGTATATTAAGGAACGTCCGTATTTGGTTGTTTTTATCAACCCAGATGGGCATCGAAAGTTGGTGTTTTGCCTTGAACGCCTCAATTGCTGTCGCGGAATCATCCGTGCTAATGCCAACCGCTTGCAATTGGGTAGCGTCGTAGTTTGCAAGCAGTCTCTCCATCTGTTTTAGTTTCGGGCCGCAGGTGGGAACGTCTGTTGAAAACAGGTTCACAAGGACAAACTTGCCGCGGAGTGTCTCTAACTTAACGGGTTTCTCGGAAAGGTTCGTCAGCGCGATGTCTGGCATCGGTTTGCCCAATAGCAGTGCCAATTCCTCCTGATCTATGGACACGGTGGGTGTTGGCGTTAATTGCTGGAGTATTGCTTTTCCCTCTGGTGATTCCAGAAACGCCTCGCCGAGTTGTTCTTTGAGTTTCGTTTGTACGTCGTCCGAGGGCTTGATTTGGATTTGGAAGATGTTTCTTTTTACGTTATTATTGCCGCCTTTGAGAAGCTGCTCTGCCATTTGTTTCCTGACTTCTTCGGGCAAATCTGCTGGTAGGTTGGGTTGAATGGAAATCCTTGTCACGACTTTCGTTTCGTTATAGATATTTCTCTGCGGACCATTTCGATAAAGTTTTCCGCTAATGCTTAGATTGAGCAGATGATGTTGGCAGCGCACAATAGGTATCATGTCGCCTTCTATTTCCAGTAGAATTTCCTGTCCTGCTTTCTGTTCAGGGCGAAATTCGTAAAGATAACTACACGGCAGTGTCGGGTCCGATCCGTCGTCAGTGAGAACCCCAGGGATGCCTACTGTTGTGTCTGCAGGGCAGAGCAGCACTTTTTCCTCCAGATATTGTGGAGAGAGTTCAGATAGCCACTGTGGTTCTCCGTCTGTCTCAGCGCGGTAGTTTTCGAGTGCGAGTTTTATCTGCCTTAAATTCTCTCTGCATCTCTCAATCCCTGTTGAATCGTCGGGGTTCTGTTTTTCGGAAGGCAAGGCTAACTCATAAGGATAGACATCTGCCAGAAGGAGACGGTTTAAACGGATTAGGTCTTCTCCGCTTTGTGGGTTTTGCGCAAGGAGTTCCTGCGTCTGTTCGCTGAGTTCGATATTAGCGAGATGTTGTGCTTCGTAGAGTGGGGCGACTTGGAGCAGTCGGTTCAAATCGTCGAGCAGTGCTTTCTGAAGAGCCGGGGAAGGGTTACTTATACCATCATATTCGTCCAGCAGTCGCTGGGTTTCGGCGGAGAGTTGTGCAGCTATAGGTTTGGATACCGCAGCGCGTGTGTCTTGAAGTTTCACTGCTAAACTGCCGGGGTCTTTGAGATCTTCGAGATGAAACAGGAATTGATTTTCATCTGCAAAGGCAACTGAAGTTAGACTCAGTAGGGTGGCAATCAGAAAGGTTGCAATTGTGTTCAGTAGGACGCGAGTTTTCAATCGTCCGATTGTTTTTGGCATATTCAAATCTCCTTAGCACTTACAATTTTGTAAGGCGCAGTATCGTATTATCGGATTGCACACCTCCTTTCCAGAAAGGTTCCCGAAAAATATGTGTTAGGACTTACGCAAAATCCGTTCCTCTCCTGCAGAATCGGAAAATTGGAAGGATGGAAGCCTGGATGGTGGGTTCCATCCTTCCCTACCTTCCACCCTTTCAGCCGAATATCCGCTTTCTGCGTGAGTCCTGATATGTTTTAGCCTACGCGTCTAACAGTTCAGTTTTATATTCCTCAACAATCGCCTCTAAAATGGATTCTGGGATCTCCTCCAATTGGGATGCTAATTCTTCTTCAACATTAACCATCAGGCTGTGGTCGAAGGTTTCGCGTTCGGCGCATGGGTCGAGGTATTCGCCGTGTGCTTCCAACAGGACTGCTAAGCGTGCTGGTGTCAATCCTTCGGAAATACCGTGCAATCCCCATGCTGTACCTTGATAACCTTTTTCATAATCGGTGCCGAGATGTTTCTGTAGAATTTCTTCTCTTTCGGTACCTTGCGCACCGCTGTTTTCGAGTTCTTCTGCGGCAGCAATCGCTCGCGGATCCAGTTCAATTTGGAAGGCAGTTGATGCGTCTGCCGCTGGGACAGGGTAAATTTTATAGATTTCCATTTTTTTAAGTACCTTTGATATTATGGCTTGTAAAGAAGAGCAGTTGGTTTGTAAAGAAGGGCAGCTACAAGGGCTGCCCCTACAAGGTTTGACAGTTCATCTATATGAATAGAGATTTCACTCAAAAACTGATGGGGTTAGGAAACCTCACCAGCGGTGGTGGGTTGTGCTACACGACTGCTGAGAGTCCGCCGTCAATGTTGATCGCTGTTCCAGTGATAAATGATGCACATTCGGAGACAAGGAAGGCGACGAGATGACCTACTTCACTCGGTTCACCTAAACGTCCAAGCGGATGTTCCGCACCGCGTTCCTCCCAATATTCCTCAAGTGTTCCCGGTGAACCCGCGGCTTTCCACGCGCGCTCCCCCTGAGCACTTTTAATTGAGGTGAGGCAGACGGTGTTAACCAAAATGTTGTGAGGTAAGAGTTCTTTGGAGAGTGCCTTCGTCAGAGCAATGCCAGCGGCTCGACTAACGGAGGTGGGGCAGGAACCCTCACTGGGCTGTTTGCCTCCGGGATGCGTGATATTGATAATCCTTCCACTACCGTTGTTTTTCATGTGTGGGATCACCAATCGCGCACAGCGCACAGCACCCATTAACTTAAGGTCCAGGTCATCGTACCATGCTTCGTCGCTCATGGTTTCAAAATCGCCACCTGCTGAACGACCGGCGTTATTGACTAAAATATTGATCTTTCCAAAGTGGTTCGCGGTTTGTCTGATAAAATTCTCTAACGTCTCAGGTTTCGTTACATCAGCAGGGATTGCGAGGACTTCACCGCCGGTTTGTGTGCGGATCTCTTCAGCAGCGTCCGCTAAGACTGTTTCGCGTCTTCCGCAAATTGCGACTTTCGCGCCTTCTTCACATAAACGGCGCGCGATACCTTTACCGATTCCCTCGCTTCCACCAGTAATCACTGCGACTTTTCCAGTCAATCCGAGTTCCATAATTCCTCCTCAGTATTTTTGTAGTTGTAGGACCATAGTTTCATGATGTCAGGTCAAGGAAGCGATTGCTTGAGGAACTGCCTGTAAGACATCGCTTGCGATGAGTCCGTGCATCCCAAGTTTCTCCGCGACGATGTCTCCTGCTAATCCATGTAGATAGATGCCAAGTGCGGCTGCCGTTTCGCTTGCAATTCCTTGTGCCATCAACCCAGCGATGACACCTGTCAAAACATCACCCATGCCTCCTGTTGCCATGCCGGGATTACCTGTGGAATTGATCCACGCGTCCCCATTTGCGTCCGCGCTAACGGTAGGTGCACCTTTAAAGACAAGCGTTAAACTGTGTTCGCTTGCAAACTGCTGGGTAGTGTGGATCCTGTCTTTTTCTAATGTAGACACTGAAGCACCCGTTAACCGTGCCATCTCACCGGGATGTGGTGTGAGTACCGTCTCTCTGTCGAGTAATGAGAGGATGTTTCTGTCTTGTGAGAGGGCGTTCAGTCCATCCGCATCGATGACCATCCGTAAACTGAGTCCTTGCTCCCGATTCTCGCGTATCAATTGATGAACAAGTGAGACTGTTTCTGGATGTTGTGAAAGTCCGGGACCGATTGCGAGAACAGATTTCGTTTTTTCGGCAAATTCGAGAATGGCTGAAGTCGCAGATACTGCCAGACTCCCCGCTTCGGTTTCTGGCAGTGGTAAGGTCATCACTTCCGGCAGAAGACCTTCTAAGATTGGGTTGAGATGTTTCGGTGTAGCGAGTGTCAACAATCCAGCACCAGCACGCAAAGCCGCTTCGCTTGCGAGGGCGGCGGCACCTGTCATGCCTGTAGAGCCAGCGACGACAAGGACGCGCCCATAACTCCCTTTGTGGGAGGCGGAAGGACGTGGTGGCACCCATTGTGATGCCTGTGTTGCCGTTGTCCAGTTTACCTTAATATCTTGTGTGTCTACGACCTGTTCCGGAAAGCCGATGTCAACGACCTCCAGTTTTCCAGCGAGTTCAGCACCTGGATGCATCAATAGACCTCTTTTCGGCAAGCCTATCGTTACCGTTCGATCCGCTTGTACGCAGGTGCCTAATGGATGTCCCGTATCCGCATCCAAACCGGAGGGTAAATCGACCGAAAGGACGGGTATAGGTAGGCTATTGATAGCATTAATTATGGAAGCGATTGGGCTGCGCACGGCACCACGCAACCCTGTGCCGAAAATAGCGTCTACAAAGAGTTCACAACTCGCTAAGGTAGTAGGCGCATCCCCTGTGTCGTAAAACCCTGTATCCGTCAGGATTTCCTCAATTTGTAACCCTAAACGTTTCGCAATTTGAAGATTGATCTGTGCCTCGCCGGTGAAACTATCTGGTGGGGAGACGAGGAAGATACGTACGTCGTCCCCTACGTGGGCGAGTTGGCGTGCGATGACGATTCCATCACCGCCGTTATTGCCTTTACCAGCAAAGATGCCGATCCGTTGGCATGTGGGATAATGTCGTTTAATCGCTCGGACGATGGCACTCCCGGCGGTTTCCATAAGAACAATACCGGGAATGCCGATGCCTTCAATAGTGTCCTGATCGATCCGACGCATTTCCGCCGCGGTCACGACTTTCATGTTTTCATTTTTGCGCGAGGCGAGAAACAAACAGTTTGGTTTAACTGCGGTGTTAACATAAGTTCCGCAAGCCTCCGTTGCCCGCTTACTGCTGGCATTTTTATGCGGTGTCCTGCTGCAATTTGTCTGCGAGCACTAACAAGTGGGCTTCCATTTGGTGGGTTGCCTGTTCTAAGTTCTCCTGTTCTATTTGTACTTCTTGAACCCGTTCGTCCTGATGGGTTTGGAGACAGAAGTTCAAATTTGTGCGGAGGTCGAACAGGCTCTGTTGAATGTGATCTTGGAAAGTGCCTTCCGGGTACATCCACCGTCTACCGCGTGTCTGCCGGAGGTTGAAGTGGCAGTGCCCATTATCGCTGCCAAAGCAATCGAAGCGCATAATTTCATCGTCATAAACGTACAAGGAAGCCGCAGGACCGCGTCCACCGGCATCGTCACGCCAGTATGATTCTAATCGGACATTATCTTGGATGGGGTATTCAACCAGGTCGTGCTTTTGATTCGCCATCTGTAGTCCCTCCTTGGGTATTTCTGCGTGGTTAAAAGAACCTCGCCTACAGTAACAGATAAAAAAGTGACTTGAATTTCGGGCAGATTTGCGCTAAAGTATAGCAGCATTAAATACAAGCGTCAACATCAAAATTAAAAAGCAGATAATACAGAAGAAATGGAGTAACAACGTGCATATTTCGATTGCTGATGCGCGACAACTCGCTGAGACTTTTCTAACAAAGAGTGGTATGCCACCAACGGATGCCACCATTATTGCAGATATTTTATTGGAAGCGGAACTCCGTGGGCGAAAAACGCACGGCTTTATCCGGTTAACTGGGATTAAAACCCGCTATGAACAGGGCGAACGGGCTGATATACAGATTGATGAGGAGAAAGGTCAGTGCGTCCGAGTTAACGGTGGAAACCAACCCGGTTATCTTGTCGCGTATCGAGCAATGGAACTCGCAATTGGGCGTGCGAAGCAGACCGGCGCAAGCATTGTAGGTGTTTACAATACGTCGCATTGCGGTATGGCAGGATACTATGTTGATATGGCTCGGAAAGCGGATATTATTGGGCTGCTCTTTGCGGACTGTTTGCCCCGAATTACCCCTGAAGGCGGTACGGAAGCCATTTTGGGAACAAATCCGATCGCCGTTGGAATCCCTTCTAACACAGTCCCACTCCTATTCGATATGTCTACCGCTGCGATTACCAACGGAGATCTGCTCGTTGCTATGCAGGGGGACACCCCAATCGCTGAAGGACTTGCATTTGATCCGGATGGTGAACCTACAACGAATGCAGATGCGGCATTAAAGGGGAGCGTTCGGCCTTTCGGTGGACATAAGGGGTTTGGGCTTGCCCTCATCACACAAATCCTTGCCGGTGCGTTAGTCAACGCTGCGACAATCCCACCGCCCGGCACAAACTACGGTCTACTTATTATCGCTATTGACCCAACAAGTTTTGTCCCATTGACACAGTTCAAGGCAGAGGTTGACGCGCTTATTGCGCGTGTCAAAGAGAATCGATTGGAGGACGGCGTTACGGAAATTCTCATCCCCGGTGAACGGGCGTACCGTCAGAGGGAAATCCATCTTGCTGATGGCATCCATTTAGATGACACACTTGTAAATCAATTAACGTGTTAGATTGTGTAGGCGAGGTCATCTCGCCCGTTAATAACTTGACCGAATCGCAAGGAATAGTTAAAAGACGGTATAGTTCAAAATCGCGTAGTCCATAACGAAGTGAAGGACGGATATACGTCGATTAGTGTTATTTAACCAATTCACTTGACCGAACCGCAAGGAATAATTAAAAAATGGAAACTACTTTTAAAGCAGGCGTTATCGGTTGTGGCGGACGTGGACGCTCGCATGCACGCGGGTATCAAGCTTCTCCAGATGTAGATATCGTCGCCTGTTCTGACCCAGTTGAAGATGCACGAAACGATTTCGCAGAGCAGTTTGAGGTACCCAACACCTACGAAGACTATCAGGAAATGTTGGACACAGAATCCCTTGATTTTGTGAGTGTCTGTACGTGGATTGAACTCCATAAACCTATGGTCGTCGCTGCCGCCAATAGCGGGATTAAAGCCATCCATTGCGAGAAACCGATGGCACCCACTTGGGGCGATGCCAAAGAACTCTATCAAGCGTGTGTTGATAACAACGTGGTCATAACGTTTTGTCACCAACGTCGTTTCGGTGCCCAATTTGTCAAGGCGAAACGCTTGGCAAACGAGGGTGCGATCGGTGAATTGCGGCGGCTTGAAGGCGCGTGCCCGAATTTACTTGATTGGGGAACACACTGGTTTGACATGTTCTTTTTCTACAATAATGACGAACCTGTTGACTGGGTTATCGGTCAAATAGATGTAGCGGGGGAAAACACTGTTTTCGGTGTTCAGGTTGAAACCAGTGGGGTCTCGTGGATTCGCTGGAAGAACGGCGTTGAAGGTCTACTTGCGACGGGTGGTACGTCTTTAGGAGGTTTCGGCAATCGTCTCATCGGGACGAAAGGCATCATTGATGTTGGTGGTGGTGGATCCCCGTTGCGGATGCTCCGCGAGGATGGGGACGGATGGGAAGTGCCTGACTTAACCGGCTTGGTTCCTGAGCGCGACGCAACGACACTTTCTGTACTTGATCTTATTCACGGTGTAAAAACCGGACGTGAGCCGGAGCTCAGCGGACGCAAGGCACTTCAGGCGACTGAACTCATTTTTGCTACGTATCAATCAAGCCGAGAGCGTGCGAAGATTAATTTACCGCTCACAGTGGAAGATTCCGCCCTGTTGACGATGGTTGCTAATGGGGATATTGGCTAAAACTTATGTCTATAGGCTGCAAGCGCGGTTTGCAACCAACCGCGCACTGTAGCGATATTGTGTTCCTCTGGGTTTCTATAATTTTATCAACCTAATTAAAATTTTTGCGTCTAATCTAAAATAAAGGGGATTGTCACACGTCTGTTCCCTAAGAACGTGAAATTAAACAATTGAAATCAGTGAATAGATACGGAGAAATTGTCAACACACTCCTTTCAACGCCAGAGGCGCGTTCACGTGTGCAAAAAAATGCGTTTGCAGGATGCCTCTGATTGTATTTGAGGCGTGGGGGTGCGGACACCGCGGCAGGGTGCGGAACCTGTCCCGGAAAACTGTGAATTAACGCGGATCGCCGGAGTTTGACGATCTTCGGGGCGCGACAAGCAGGGAGAAACGAGTGTCAAAAAATAAAAATATGTATGGCGTAACTTGCAAGTCGATACACAAAAGTCGAAATCGACGTGATGGTGGAGATTACCCTTCCACCAAATTCCCAATCCGCTCGGGTGTGGTGAATTTTCTCTTTTTTCAAATTTTTATCTGTCTCGCAGCCCTAATGATAACTCCCAACGTTTGGGCAGCTCTGACGAGTATGTCGGTGGATGCAAGCGGTGATTTGATTTTCAGGGGAGGTCGTGATAGGCTGCTTATTACTTTCACTGTTGATGATAGAACTGATGAAGATGGGGATCCGTATACTGTTACGGCTACGAGGGGTGATGTGGATAGAGCACTCATTGCTCAAGGGACTGTGTTGCCAAACGAGACTGTTCGCATCCTCTGGGACGGAAGTGCTAACGGGCAACAACTTCCAGACGGGCCATATACCATTAAAGTTGTTCTCAACAGAGAGAAACAGGAAGGCGAAGAGGATGGCGATAGAGTAAAGACAGGACCAGATATTATTTTGGATGCAACTCCCCCTCGCATCTTCGAGATAGAAGCGGATGACGATGACACTGAAGCGGATGACACTATTAAAATTACCGAAGGCAAAGTTATTGAGACATCCATCTCTTCCATTACAGTAACGCCGGCTCGAGATGACGGGAGTCCAATTGATTTCGGTCCAAATTTATCGAATATCGTTTTGAAGAATGAGCGCGGGACTACCGTAGCGGGTTCCTTCAACTACACAGACGACGGCACAGATGGCAGCACACTAACCCTTACTTTAGAAAATCCGCTGGATGCCGTTTCTGAGAACGGGACCTACACACTTGAGATTACCCTGTTTGATAAAGCCCGTAATGACTCAAAAAGCCAGACGAAATTTACCTTTGATTTTGGTGATGAGCTACCCAGTTTACCAACAAGCATTGCCACCAACAGAGGGAGACTTACACCTGGTGCTTATGTTAACCAACAGTTAAGTTATGTTGAAGCGACATTCGCAGATAACCTTGGAAGTGGCATTGAATCCCCTAATTTCAACATTGAACTTTTTCGTGTTACCCAGTCCGATGGTACTGTATTGAATCCTCCTCAACAGATACCCGGGCAACAGACACAACTTTCTACGAATAGAATTCGATTGCAGCTCCTATCACCCTTGTCACCGACAGGAGGTCTTCAAGACGGTGAGTATGAAATTCGGATTACTGATCCTGACAAAGAAGGTGCCGATGCTTCAATTCTTACGATGCGTTTTCACTATGACAATCTTGCACCGGAACTTGTTTCACTAGAACCCGTCGAGGAACCCGTCGAGGCCGATAAATTTAACCGTATCGGTGACACAATCTACCACAAACTTCCACTTACCCAGTTTGTCGTTGAATTCAGGGATGATTCTGTGGTACGGGTCCCTCGAATTGTGTTCGGTACTCCCGGGGAGGATGGCATCAATGCGCTTGGGGGTAGGTCTTTCCCTGGCACAAATAGTAATACACTAATCTACATATTGGATAGACCGATTGTGAGTCGAGATGGAAGCCAAGATGGACGCTATATACTCAATGTTCAGGCGACAGACATCCTCGGTAATACCAGGACTTACAATTATCGGATTATCTACGATACGCAGCCACCGACGCTCATCTCTACGATGCCAGCTGCCAATGAAACTGTCTCCGAGTTATCACAGGTTGAGGTGAAACTCAATGAGAAAACCAGCGGCATTGATTTCATTCAGAGCAGCTTCCGACTCACTCGTAATGATAATGGCGTACAAGTAGATGTACCTGTGAACATAACGAGTAACGGCACGGGTACAATCACGCTGACGCTCACGGAACCGATTGCCCTAGACGGTTCAGACGACGGTACCTATAGAATTGAAATAACCCCTACTGACCGGGCACGCAACAACAGTGGCCCAACTGCCGTGACTGCCGTGCGCGAGTTCTACCTTATCAGTCAAAAGCGTGAACCCGAAATCCGACTGACAATGCCTGCAACTACGACAGTCAACAGTTTGACGACGGTTACAGCCGAAATCACTGGTTATATTGGTGCAGGGATTGATTTTGATGCTTCGATGCTGACTGTCAGAGACTCTCAAGGTGCTCTCATTGCACAGGAAGATCTTACGCGTGATGAAGCGAGCAACCTGCTAACTTGGACTGCTCGGACACCTATCGCACGTGATGGAAGCGCAGATGGTACATACACGGTAACTGCGACATTTGTCGATTTTACAGGACAAAGTTTTACACAAGAATTCCGGGTCGTTTTAGATACACAATTTCCCACGATTGAAAATGTTCAAGTGGCAGCCGAATCCCCAACGCTGCTTGCTGAGGATCGCACCACAGATATTGCCGACTCTGTTGGTCAGATAACTGTTGCGTTTGATGAGACGGCAGGTGATGTTGATTTTGGAGCGACGGTTGTATCGTTGATGGGACCCGGTGAGACCGTTATTCCTGTCAACCGAGTTGACAATGGACAAGCCGTTTTGACACTCAATTTCCAAGCCTTGACGCAGCGCGGTGAATATACATTGTCAATCACGCCACAAGACCTCGCTGGGAATCAGAGTGCGGCACCGTTCGTCTATCGGTTCCGGATTGATGTCGCCTTGCCAGCAGTTACTTCTGTTCTTATTGATGGTAAGGCTGGAACGCTCGTTTATGTCAACGGTACCGCTGCTAACATCGTCGCCAATTTCACCGATTTGAGCGGTGTTGGTGTCGCCTTAGGTGATGGTGGCTCAACTATCACTGTCACGAACCCCAACGGCATTCCTGCCCCTGGTATCACCACAGCCACTGGCACAAACCAATTGACGTGGACTCCCATTGTTCTTCCGACAGATGGGAGTGCGGATGGTCGCTACACCGTTACGGTTACACCGATTGATAACGCCGGAAGGCAGGGCGATGTCGTCTATCGTCAATTCCTTTACGATACGCAGGAGCCGCGCATCACTGCAGCGACACCACTAACATTGAATGCCCCTGTCTCTTATGTCAGTGGTGGTTTGAATCAACTCACATTTACGGTCGCAGATGTAATTCCTGGTGAAGGTATAGAACCTTCGGATATATTGTGGGAATCGCAAACGATTGAATTGCTGGGTGCCTCTGGAACTGCAGTACCGGCCGCTCTAACGTATGATGAGTTAGCGAGTCAACTCTACTTGACGCTATCGTCTCCATTCGCGCAAGATGGGAGTGCGGATGGCGAATATACCGTGAAATTAGGGATTGTTGACAGGTCCGGAAATCTGTTGGATGCGGAATACACTTTCATTTATGACTCTCAAGTCCCGTCTCTTTCCTCTGTGAGGGTGAACACTGAGCCACCAGTGGCACTTGTGCCAAATCGAATTACCGAGATTTTGGAATCTGTAAGCAGTATCACATTTGAATTTGAAGAGGCGACGCGCGTTGATTTTGCCAATACTCAGGTTACCTTGACGGGACCGACTGGGGAAACGATCCCGCTGACGTTGGAAGACAATGGCACGACGGGTCTCACTGCGAGTTTTCTCCCGTTGGTTCAAGTCGGTATGTATACGTTATCAGTGACGGCACAGGATGTAGCAGGGAATGTTGCCCCCGGTGCTGTTGATTACCGGTTCACTTTGGATTTAGCGTTGCCACTTGTCAGTTCTGTTCTGATTGATGGTAAGGCTGGGACGATCGTTTATGTCAACGGTACCGCTGCTAATATCGTCGCTACTTTCGCCGATTTGAGCGGTGTTGGTGTCGCCTTGGGCGATAGTGGCTCAACGATTGCTGTCACGAGCCCCAGCGGCATTCCCGCACCCGGTATCACCACAGCCACAGGCGAGAATCAATTGACGTGGTCTCCCATAGTTCTTCCGACTGATGGGAGTGCGGATGGTCGCTATACCGTTACGATTACACCGATTGATAACGCCGGAAGGCAGGGTGATGTCTTCTATCGTCAGTTCGTTTACGATACACAGGAGCCACGTATTACAGCGGCGACATCACTAACATTGAATGCCCCTGTCTCTTATGTCAGTGGCGGTTTAAGTCAGTTCACGTTTACAATCGAAGATGTAGTTCCTGGTGAAGGTGTAGAGCCTTCGGATATATTGTGGGAATCGCAGACGATTGCGTTGTTAGATGCTTCAGGGAATACGGTTCCGGGGACACTGACGTATGATGAGTTATTGAGCCAACTCTACTTGACGCTCTCGTCTCCGTTTGCTCAAGATGGAAGTGTTGATGGTGAATATACCGTCAAGTTAGGTATTGTTGACAAGGCGGGGAATCGTTTGGATTCGGCGCATATTTTCATTTATGATTCTCAAGTGCCACGTCTGTCTTCTGTGATGGTGAACGCTGAATCTCCAGTGGAACTTATACCAGAAGGTATTACTGATATTTCTGAATCTATAAGTAGTATCACACTTGAATTTGAAGAGACGACGCGCGTTGATTTTACGAATACTCAGGTTACGTTGACGGGACCGGGTGGAGAAACGATTCCGCTGACGTTGGAAGATAATGGCACGACGGGTCTGACGGCGAGTTTTCTGTCGTTGCGTGATGTTGGTGTGTATACGCTGTCTGTAACAGCACAGGATGTGGCTGGGAACTTTGCGTCGGGTGCTGTGAATTACCAGTTCGCACTGGATTTAACATTGCCAAGTGTGAGTTCAGTGATGATAGGTGATAAGTCAGGTGATGTTGTTTTCATCAATGGTAGCGATACGACGATAGTAGCAATCTTCTCGGATGACACCGGTATGAGTCTAACCGAAGGTGGTTCAAGCATCGTCGTAACCAGTAGTGCTTCAGGTGCTGCAGTGCCGGGTCAGATGCGTATGGAAGGTGGTAATCAGTTGATATGGCAACCACTATCGCTGCCGACGGATGGAAGTGTTGATGGCAGATATACTGTAGAGATCACGCCTGTTGATACGTCAGGCAGGCGCGGTGAAGTCGTCTATCGTGAGTTTATCTATGATACAGAGGAGCCTCAAATAACAGCGTCGTCTCCTTTGACGTTGAGTCAACCTGTGTCTTATGTCGGTGGTGCTTTGAGCCAGTTGACGTTTACGGTTGCAGATGTGGGTCCCGCGGATTTAGTTTTGGAAGATCAAACTGTAATACTCGTTGACGCTGCTGGGGATCCAGTTTCATCAGTCATGACCTATGACGAGTTGACGAACCAACTCTATCTGACACTTTCCTCTCCGTTTGCTCAAGACGGAAGTGCCGATGGTGAATATACCGTCAAGTTAGGCATTGTTGATAAAGCGGAAAACCGTTTGGATTTGGAGCATGCTTTTATTTATGACTCCCAAGTGCCTCATCCTTCATCTGTGATGGTAAACACGGAGACACCAGTGGAGCTTATACCGGGGGGTATTGCTGATATTTCTGAATCTATAGGCAGTATCACGCTTGCATTCGAAGAGATGGCCCGCGTTGATTTTACGAATACTCAGGTTACGTTGACGGGACCGGGTGGAGAAACGATTCCGCTGACGTTGGAAGATAATGGCACGACGGGTCTGACAGCGAGTTTTCTCCCGTTGGTTCAAGTGGGTATGTATACGCTGTCTGTGACAGCGCAAGATGTAGCAGGGAACGTTGCACCGGGTGCTGTTGATTACCGGTTTGCGCTGGATTTGGCATTGCCAAGTGTGAGTTCCGTGATGATAGGTGGTAAATCGGGTGATGTTGTTTTCATCAATGGTAGCGATCCGACGATAGTAGCGACTTTTTTGGATGACACGGGCATTGGTTTAACGGAAGGCGGTTCAAGCGTTGTTGTAACGAGTGCTTCAGGTGCTGCAGTGCCGGGCCAGATGCGTGTGGAAAGTAATAATCAGCTGATATGGCATCCGTTATCGCTGCCAGCCGATGGGAGTGTTGACGGCAGATATACCGTAGAAATCACCCCGATTAATAAAGCCGGTAGGCGTGGTGAAGTTGTTTCTCGCGAGTTTATCTATGATACAGAGGCACCTCAGATAACAGCGTCATCTCCTTTGACGTTGAGCCAACCTGTGTCTTATATCAGTGGCGATTTGCGTCAGTTGACGTTTACGGTTGCAGATGTGGGTCCTTCAGATTTGTTATGGGAGTCACAGACGATTGCGTTGTTAGATGCTTCAGGGACTACGGTTCCAGCAACCGTGACATTCGATGAGTTAGCAAGTCAACTCTATCTGACGCTATCGTCTCCGTTTGCTCAGGATGGAAGTGTTGATGGTGAGTATACCGTCGAGTTAGGTATTGTTGACAAGGCGGGGAATCGTTCGGATTCGGCGCATATTTTCATTTACGATTCTCAAGTGCCAAATCTCTCTTCTGTGATGGTGAATACTGACCCACCCGTGGAACTTGTGCCGAATCGAAATGCCGAAATTTTGGAATCTATAAGCAGTATCACACTTCGATTTGAAGAGGCGACCCGTATTGATTTCACCAATACCCAGATTACCTTAATGGGGCCAGATCCATCTGGGGCAACTGATGACTCTGGGGTGCCTATTGAATCTGAGTTCCCGCTCACTTTACAAGATGATGGCGCGTCTCAGGTTACCGTCAATTTCTTGAAATTGGAACAGATCGGTTCGTATACGCTCTCTATCACACCGCGGGATGTGGCAGGAAATGCCGCGTCCGGTCCTGTTGCGTACCGCTTCTTTTTGGATATTCCCCTACCACGTGTGACTTCTATTGTGATCGGTGAGTCCGAGACGACAGAAAGCAGTGATGTCGCTTATGTCAACGCAAGCAATATGATCATTGGGGCGTTCTTAGTTGATCCAACAGAGACGGGATTATCTTTCGGAACTGAAGGATCGAGTATTACGGTGGTGGATGCCAATAACACGATTGTGCGCGGTGCAGCAGGTTCCAATGGGGAAAATGTAATCGTTTGGGAGCCGATAGGGCTTACATCTGATGGCACTACGGATGGGCGGTATAGCGTATACGTTATACCCGTTGATCAAGCTGGACGGCAAGGCAGCACTATCTATCGTGAGTTTGTTTACGACACCCAAGAGCCAGAGATAATAGCCGCGGACCCAATCAACTTAAGTCAACCGGTTTCCTATATCAGTCGGAGTTTGACACAGCTCCGCTTCACTGTCGCGGATGTTGGTCCCGCAGACCTTATCCTATCGGATCAGCAAGTTAGTCTCCGCGATGCGAGCGGCAGTTTGGTACCAGCGCAACTCACGAATGATACCGACAACCAGCTCTTTCTCACGCTTGATCAGCCCTTACCACTTGATGGTAGTATGGATGGTGAATACACTGTCCTTATTGCGTTAGCAGACAAAGCAGGAAATCCGTATACGGTTGAACATTTGATTATCTATGATACCCAAGCACCCACCCTCGTTAGCACAGTTCCTGGTGATGGTGCTCTACTCACCGAGGATGTCACAGAGATACAGGTAACCCTCAATGATGAGGGGGGTAGTCGTATCGACTGGGCAACGACTACGGTAACCTTGGTTGACCCGAATGGAACGCAAATATCTGGTGAACTTGTCAGTGACGGCGCAACAAAGTTAACCCTTACGACGAATCAGCTTGTTGCAGATGGACGTTATATCATTCGTGTCCAAGCTGTTGACCGAGCAGGCAATGGCAATGCAACCGTTTTTGAACGGAGTTTCCTCTTGTCAAGACGCTTGCCTACCGTCATTTCGACAGAACCGACTACAGCACCGAAAGATGAAGCCTTTACAAATGAGGAGCTTGAGCGGATAGAGGTGAGACTTGAAACAGATGATGAAAACCACCTGTCAACGCTTCGTCTACTAAACAATGTTGAGCAAGTCGTTGCGGGACAGCAACGGCGAACAAGTACCCGGCTGATCTATGATCTCGTGCGTCCACTCGCAACGGATGGATCCGAAGATGGTGTTTATACCATTGAGTTTACACCGATCAGTGCCTCCGGGCGGAGCGGTGGCGTTCAACGATTCACCTTCACCTACGACACCCAGTCACCGGAGATTGAGACTGATGAAGTAATTAGTCTCGTCGTTGTACAATCTGAGGTTAATAATTCTCTGACAGAGATTCGTGTCAATCTCACCGATGAAACGTCTGGGATTGATTGGAAAAACCTTGATGAGAAATGGCTAACCTTTGAACGCCTCTCGCCAAACCCGACGAAAATTTCAGGACGGGTATCTGACGATGGACAGGGCAACCTCACTTTCCGGCTCACTGTCCCACTCGCTGACAACGGTTCTGCAGATGGTGAATACAAAATCACTATTAACCCCAAAGACCGCGCAGGAAACGACGATGAACCCTACCAAAAGGTTTTCGTCTATGACACCAACCCACCGACAATTGATGAAAGCACGTTGCTTATCAATGAGTTACCACTACTTGTTGACATCAATGCGGTGGATTATCCGACTGCAGTTTCCACAACGGGTGGTGTCGTCATCCAAGCAAATATCTTTGACACAGGGTTAGGAGTCAACTTGGCGCAATCAAGGATTACTGTGAGGAGTCCCGACGGATCGGAAATCTCCGGCAGTACGCAGCAGAACGGCGTTGACACACTCATTTTCAAATCCGATGGACTCACGCTCCAAGGGGTTTATAAGATCACGGTTATCAGTGTCGGAAACGACTCCGAACTCCTCGGATTCGCACCAACGGACTCAATTACCGCCGAATTTCTATATGAAACGACGGAACCAACTGCCGCTATAACGAGCGATGGTGGTGAAACCGAACTAACTGATAAGGCACTACCGTTGGAAGGGACAGCCTCTGATCCAGCAGGCACGCAGCGGGTTGGTGAGGGTGAGATTCCGGTCCCGGCATCAGGCGTGTGGCTTGTAGAAATCGTTGGTACCGGTCCCGACAAGCAGCCTATTGAGCCAGTCGCTGCTGTTGATGACAGCGATGCGGAACAGGAACCGTGGAGCGTCTGGTCTATTGATTTCCTGCCAACGCGTTCTGGTGAATACGACTTAGATGTTCGAGTTACCGACAATGCGGGGAATTACGCCATTTACGACATTGGTACGTATACTATGTCTGTGTCGCTCACCTTCCGAGGTACGACCTTTGGATGGCCAAATCCGCTTCGGCTCTCGAAACGGGATGTTGCGTTCTTTTCCTTTGATGTTAACGTTCCACTTGGAGACACGATCGAACTTACACTGAGCATCTACGATTGGGGCGGTGACATGGTACTCTCGCAAACGTATCCTGATGTTGTGTCGGGACAGCGTAATGACCAGTTGGTGAAATGGAATTTGGAGAACCAAGCGGGCACTCCTGTCGCACGAGGACTCTATATCTTCCGCTTGGAGGCTGTCAATGCAGCGGGGAATCGTGCGAACGTTGTTGGCAAAGTGCTGGTCGTGGAATAGTTGTCAGAGGAATAGTTTTCAGTACGAGAACGAGTACGTTCTCTTTCAGTTATCGGTTATCAGTTAAGAGGTTATCGTTTAACAAAACCCTCTTGTAACTGATGGTTGACAACTGATGACTGATAACTATTAAAACTGATAACTGAAACCGATTACAAAGGAGAATTTATAATGCTGAAAAGGCGAACCGGTCTAATTATAATGGTGCTTCTCGTAGTAAGCGCGACTGCTCCATGCGTACACGCGGTGAGTATCCATGATGGCGCAGGAACAACCGGTGCTGCTTTCCTAAAAATTGACGGGGGAAGCCGGCCTGTTGGAATGGGAGGTGCTTTTGCTGGACTTGCCAACGACATTAACACTATTTTTTGGAATCCAGCAGGGTTGACCGCTGTACACGACCAAGAATTGACTGCAATGCAACACTTTTCGTTTGCAGAGATTAACAACCAAACCATCGGATATGCACAGCGAGTAGATCGGCTTGTCTGGGGCGCGAGTTTCCTCGGCAGTTTCACTGAAATTGAACGCCGGCAGGGACCAACAGAAGATCCCGATAGTACTGTGACGGTCGGCGGTTTTGCCACGGGATTATCTTTCGCTTATCCGCTTGGTACAGCAGTGTCAATCGGTGGCACGGCAAAGGTAATTTCAGAGCAGCTCGACATTCAAAATGCCTACGGTGCTGCAGCAGATGTGGGTGTGATCTTACGTTTGTTTGACAATCATCTTGGGATTGGGGTTGCTGTCCAAAACGCCGGCGTATTGGATGGTGGGGAGAACCTGCCGATGGCAGTCCGGGCAGGTGTCGCTTACAGAATGTGGAAGCAGCCTATAGTAGAGGACGGAGCAGAAGAAACAATGCCGCCGCGTGAACTTTGGGCATTCGTCGCCGATGCCAACCTCCCGCTCATTGATGCAAATCCGAGTTTTCACGTCGGAGCAGAACGCTGGTTTTACGATAGCGTCGCTGCACGCCTTGGATACCAGATCGGAATGAACGAGAATCCGAGCAACGGGTTATCGCTCGGTGTCGGGGTACGACGTAGCGGTGAGGACGCATTAGCGAATATCGACTTCCAATTCGATTACGCTTTTGTCCCAGACGCTTATGTCGGCAATGCACATCGTGTTTCTTTTATCACGCGCTTTTAGATAGCAATCAGCAGTCAGCCTTCAGCAATCAGCCATCAATATGTTTGTTGTAGTTTTCGGATGACTTGTGGCATCTACAAGAAGTCTGGCTGCCACAAAAGCGTAACTGAAAGCCGACTGCTGAAGGCTGACGGCTATTAAACACTCGCTTCGAGCATTCGCTCAATTGGCGCGCGGGCTTTGTCAATAGTTTCGGGATTCAGTGTAATCTCATATTCGTCGAGATCCGCGTCTTGGTCAATTGCCTCCAAAATGTTCGCTATTTTACCCAAATTTACCTGTGCCATGTGTGAGCATCGGACTGAGCAGGCTGTCCAGAATTGAACATCTGGGAATTCTTGTGCAAGATTCGAGGTTAATTCACACTCCGAAGCGACAAAGGCACGTTCAATTTGGTTTGCTGCAACGCGTTCGGCTATATCCTTCATAATCTGGCTGGTGCTGCCGTAAAAGTCTGCTTCTTGTAGGACATTCGGACGGCATTCCCAGTGTGCGTAAAGTTTACGACGCGGGTGTCCTTTCGGGATTTCAAACGATTCACGAATTCCGAGAAGGTCCTGAAGTGTAAATTTTTCGTGGACTTCACAGACTGCACCGCGCGCTGTGTTGTCTTTGCCGGGATAGACGACATTCTTCTCGCCCTTCAGTTCTTCCTCCAAATTCTGTGCAAAGAAGATATCGGGCACAAAGATTATTGTATCCCCTGGCATTGTTTTCGCGATGTGTGCCGCATTCGCCGACGTGCAACAGATATCCGATTCTGCTTTCGCGTCGGCGTAACTATTCACATAAATCATCACCGGCGCGCCGGGATAAAGGGCTTTCAACTTCTTGACGTCTTCTGCGCCAAAGTTATCGGCGAGTGAGCATCCTGCTGTTTTGTCTGCGACCAAGACTGTTTTGCTCGGGCTTAAGATTTTCGCTGTTTCCGCCATAAACGGCACACCGTTAAAGATTAGATACGGTGCCTCTGTTTTCGCAGCGAACATACTCAAACCGAGTGAGTCGCCCTGCTCCTCTTTTTCTGATAATCCGAAAACGAGTGGCTCCATATAGTTGTGACCGAGCATCACAACGTTATGTTTCTGCTTCAGGGTCCGTATTCTGTGGATGGTTTTCGCGTGAGCTTCTATATCGAGAAACGTTAAGCTTGGGTGGTGGCGGTTGTACAATTCCTGTTTAACGTCCTCAAGGCTCAATTCCGTCGGACAATTCGGGGCATCTGTTGCGTCGGGAGTTTCTCCCTTAGAATGCATGACAGTCATTTTTCTGGCACGCTCCAAGTAGATCGCTAATCAAAATGGCTGGTACATGGAACCGGCATACGCGCTTGCAGTCTGGGAAACTGACTAATTGTGCCTATTTTTAAATAGGAAACCCGCAGGCTACGTTCTGAATAGCGATTCTTTTTTTATTCATTCCTATTAGAATACCCGCAAAATTTTTTTTTGTCAAGCCTAATGTATTCAAAAGGTCACATAAATGCAAAATTTTTGTCTAAAATCAAGAAAAATTTGTGCTATTGGGCTTATTCTATGCTTAATTTGGGGGTTAGCACCAGCTGCGGAAAGTATTTCGGTTAAATTAAGAGGGAAAATTGCCTTGGGTGGGATTCTTTCGTGCCTCGCGTATGTGACACACACGCTTGTTAAACGAGACAAGCGGGCAGTAGAGGAATTACATCTTCGTCTCGGCCCGCCTGATCGCGTTGTTCAATTTGAACGTGGATTTGACCTATGGCGTATCGACGCTTATGGGGAACAGTCTTATGTGTTTCGGAACAACCGTTTAATGCCCGAAAAGCCTCTGAAAGCTGTCTGTTCTACTTATGATGTGCCACCAAATTCCATAGAACGGCTTCGCTGGAATGGTGGAAGCCCAGAAGAAAGGAGGGAAGGATGGAAGAAGTGCGCTTCCAGTCTTCCAGTCTTCCACTCTTCCGTTCTGCCGCCATTTCTTATTGATACGCCTTTTTCAGGGAACCCCAAGTGGTTGTGGCTTTCCCTTTTGCATCCACGGCGAGCCCCTCGACTTGGATTTTCCTATCTTTATCGGTTGGGAGACGAACATCTGCTTGATCAGCCACAGTGGCTTTCACATTAGTTGTCACGAAGATGGCATCTATCATGGTGGCATCTTCGCGCACCCCGATACGAAGCACCGTCTCACCTGGTTCTTTGAATTTCCATTCTCGGTCAAACGTGCCGCCATCTAACCAGTGATTGATGCGGTCCCAGTGCCATGCGGCACCTTGTGCGACACCCCAGCGGAACTCGGTGTTCTGGGTTGCTTGCGCGTCTTCGTCGGGATCAGCGGGTTGCCAAGTCACCCAGAACGAATCACTATTGCCATCCCAAGCGATGACGTGCCCCCACAGCGCGTAGGTATCGGGTTGAGGAATATTGATAATAAACTCAGCATAGCCTCTACCTCCACCACCTGTGGCGGCGGCACCCTCCATCCAGATGAATTTTCCGTCGGATGCGTTCTTATCGTCCGCTATAATCATGGGGTCTACAATCTCGTTTGCTAACTCGGCTTCCAGGGCAATTTGTACTTCAGCATGAAGTCCAGCAATCCCGCATAAGAATAGCCCCAGTATCATCAGTGTCAATGTTATTCCGTATTTCATCGCAAACCTCCTTTCTTAATGGTTGTCAGCTGTCGGCTATTGGCACGTGGCTGGAAGGAAACTGGATGGGAGAATCGGTGCCCTAATCTTCTAAGCCTTTCTCCCTTCTATTTCTCCTCTTGCTGACTGCCAACCGCCGACTGCTGATGGCTATTAACTATCTTCTCGCTTTGAGCTTTGCCCATGTTGTGGCGAGTTTATCTTGTGGTTCAACAGGTACTAAGGAATCTGCTGGAATCGGGTCACGGGGACCTACTTCCGCTTCGTCTGCAGAAAGATTGTCGGTGATGAAGATCACATCTAACATGGTGGCATCTTCCCGGACTGCGATACGGAGCGTTGTATTCCCAGCTTCCTCGATCTCCCATTCCCGATCAAAAGTACCGCCATCTAACCAGTGATTGATGCGGTCCCAATGCCACTCGTCACCTTGTGCGACACCCCAGCGGAATTCGGTGTTCTGGGTTTCTTGGGCATTTTCATCTGGATCGGCGGGTTGCCATGTTACCCAGAAGGAATCGCTATTTCCGTCCCAGGCAAGGACCTTTCCCCAAAGCGCGTAGGTACCGGGTGCCGGGATAGGCAGGTTGTATTCTACCCAGCCTTCACCACCACCGCCTGTAACCGGCGGCCCCTCCATCCACACGAACTGTCCACCGGAAGCATTCGCATCATCGGCGATTTCCATCGGTGCTTCGATCGTATCCGCCATTTCTGCCTCAATTGCCCGCTCATAGCCGTAGCTTATACCGCTTGTTAGCAGTAAACTGAATATAAAAAGTGTTCCTAACACTAAAGTTTTGAAATGCATAAAAATCTCCTTTTTTATCAGTTGTCGGCTGTCAGTTATCAGTGATCAGTGAAGAGGTTTTCATGTAACAATTTACCGCTTCTTGGAGTAGGTCAAGAATATAATGCAAAAACAAATTTGGGCAAAAACAAATTTGGTTTCCGCATCTGGGCAAAATTTGAGTATATTGTTACAAAAGTGCCTCTTTACGGACAGCCGATAATTGATGACTATTTTGTTATGGGGTTCGGATTTTGCCCCAGAGTTGAATCTGTAACGCTGAAGGTGCTATCGGCAGCGCATCCGAACTACTTGTCCATTTTGGTTGCGTTGCCCATGCACCGTTATTAATCAATTCACGTCGGTCGGTTCCATCGGCACGCATGAGATGGATAACCCATCTACCGTCCTTCTCGAATTGGAAGGCAATGGTGTCTCCATCAGGTGCCCACGCTGGAACAGCCTCATCTGTTGGTGTGTCAGTGAGAGCCTGTTTATTTTCGCCATCAATTGCATCCATGATGTACAAGTCGAAATCAGCGAATTCTGCCTCTTGATGCATAGCGGCATACACAATCTGCTTACCATCGGGTGCCCACGCTGGATAGGTATCCATTAGCGGTTGATGTGTTAGTCGCTGTTCCACCCGACTGTTGACATTGACCACGTATATATCCCAGTTGAGTTCCCGTTTTGAGTGGAAAACGAGGGTGTTTCCATCAGGTGCCCAAGCGGGTGCCTCATCTTGAAACGGATTTTCGGTGAGGTGAATTACCTCGCCATTATCGAGATGGAGCAGATAGATGTTGAAATGCCCATTGCGATTTGACGTAAAAGCGATGCGTTTGCCATCAGGAGCCCAAGCCGGTGCTTTATCCGTTGCAGGGTGGTGTGTCAACCGTTGCTGATTGGTTCCATCAGCCTGCATCACATAAATTTCATGATTCCCATCGCGCCGGGAAAAGAAGGCAATCTGCGTGCCGTCAGGTGCCCATGTCGGGTAGTAATCCGCTGCAGGGTTACGCGTGAGATTCGCCGGTTGCTTTCCGGTTGTATCTGTTAGGTAGATTTCCCAGTCCCCGCTCACATCCGAAGCAAACGCGATAATCGCTGGTGGATGCGACTGGCACAAAGCACTCCCAATTAAAAGCGCGAACATCACAAAAACACTGCTCTGATATGTTAACAGAATTCGCATTTTTTGTCTATTTTTTTAAGTTATCGGTTGTCAGTTATCAGTTAAAACCGATAGCCGTTATCAGAATTTTCCGTCGCGGACCTCGAAGTAGGTCGGTTTCCTGAGTGTGGTGCCACCTATCCGAACCCATTCTGCCATCCACTCAATCATCTGTTCTAAAGAGACACGCGGGTATCCAAACAGTCGATGACATTGAGAGGCATTGCTTAGCAGTGCTGTTTCTGCCTCCTGTCCCTCAAAAATCGGCGATTTGTTGAGGAGTGTTCCGAAACGCGACGCAAGGGAGCGTATAGAAACAGTCTCTGGACCCGTTACGTTGAGAATCAAGGGTGGACTTTGGCAGTGTGCGAAAGCACGCAACGCAATCGCGTTAGCGTCCCCTTGCCATATTACGTTTACATTGCCCATTTTCAGGGAAATTGATTCCTCAGTATAAACTTTTTCGGCGATATCCAACAATATCCCGTAGCGGAGGTCAATCGCGTAATTCAAACGTAGGATCGCCATCGGTGTGCCGTATTGCAGTGAAAAATGGGTACATATTCGTTCACGACTCAGACAGGATTGCGCGTATTCGCCAATCGGGGAAACGGATGAATCCTCAGTTGAACCGCCGTGAGAGACTGGGGTCAGTGGGTAAACATTTCCTGTTGAAAAAACGACCAGCCGAGAATCTTTAAATTTTTCCGCTACACGTCCCGGCATATAACTGTTCATTGCCCATGTCAGGTGCTCGTTGCCTGTTGAACCGAATTTCCTGCCTGCCATTAAAATTACGTTTTGAGTGTCAGGCAAATTTTGCAGATATTCTTCCGAGAGCAAGTCAGCAGTGATCGTTTCGATACCGGCTTCATGTAAATCTTCGCGCAGCCTTGGAGCCGAAAAACGAGAGACACCGGTAACCTTTTTGGTAATACCCGCACAATCGATTGCGCGTTTTGCCTGTTTGGCGAGTGTCGGCCCCATTTTTCCACCGACACCGAGAATGAGGATATCCCCTTCCAGTGCAGCGATTGACGCTATCACCTCGTCTGTCGGTTCTGATAGTCGTGATTCCAGTTGGATTTCTGTTTTTATCAAGGGTTTTTTAACATTTTTAACAATTGAGTTTTACTCGTTTTCGGACAACAGAGGAAGCGGTTTTTGCGCTCAAAATTTTTCGCTGTAAGAACGACTTCAGCAGTTTCCGAAAGAAAGAAAGGTAAGCGAAGCGCGCCGAGTAACACTTGTAGGAGGAGTGTCTAACCTCGATTTAATTAATACTCAGCCTTGATGTTTGCCCACGTAGTGCTTAGTTTTTCTCTGGGATCAACGGCGAATAAAACGCCATTATTCATGTCGGCTTTAATTTCATCCTCACTCAATGCGCGGGTATAAAACGCGAACTCGTCAATAAAACCATTGAGATGTTGAATATCTGCTTCATTGTCCTTACCCAGAACGATGGCACCCGTCGGTGCGGCAAAGATCGTAAACTTTCCGCTCCACGCCTCTTCCGCTACAACTTTACCGTTAAAATAAGACTTTTGGACCTTACCGTCATAAGTGCCAGCGATATGCACCCACTTTTTGACTGGAAGTTCGGGAATTGCTGTACGATGCTCCGTATTTTTGGTGTCGTAGATGTAAAATACCATCTCCCCTGCGCCTTCAATGAAGGTTTCGGCGGGCCATGCGCCCGCTGTATTCAGTGCTTCCCAAACTTGCTGTGTGTCACCGGTGATTGCGCTAAGCATCACCCAATGTTCCACGGTCATCTCTGCTAACTCAACGTCTGTCAACCCCGGGACTTCTGGTGGACTTTTAATAGCACTTCCGCCATCAAATTCCATTGCACCGCCAAGTTTACCATCTTTACTCCATTCTGCACCTGAGATTTCGCCGTCAAACCCGTTACCACTATCGTCTGTAACCTCTTTTTCATCCTTGTCGAAGGAGTAGTAGATTAGCAAATCTGGATCATTCCGAATTGCCTCAACGTTTGCTGAAAGCGCGAGAACAGTACAAAAAACTAACCAAAATAACACCCTTTTCATCGTTATCTCCTTTTCTATTTTAAACAGAGAGCCTAAAATTTTAGAGGTTTTGATGGTTCGTTAACAAGTTATTTGCTGATTATTGGTTGCTGACGAGGTTTCAAACCCCGCCAGCAACAATATATGTGTCTTTTCGATAAGCCGAAGTTAAGTTATCTGTTCGACTTAATGTTCGCCCAAGATGTGGCGAGTTTGCCTTGTGGCTCTACCGGTGTCAGGAATGATGCAGCATCTTGGTTCATGCTTGCTTTGATCTCATCTGCTGAAAGCGCGCGATTCCAGAGCCGCACCTCATCAACGCTCCCTGTCCATGCTTCGCCGCTCCAAGTGCCGATTTGCACCGCGCTCGTATTTTGTGCAGGCGCGACTGGGTTGCCAGACTCCTCGGAGTGTGTTACTTCGCCGTCTACGTAGATCTCCACTAAGCCGCTATTATCATCCGTGTGGGTGTAGGCGAGATAATACCACTTGCCTGTTTCGAGTGCTGTTTCGTTGTCGTTGATGTCTTTGAATCCACCGGCTGCGCCATTAGTCCAAACTTTGATACCGTTCGCTGGGTTCATGCCGAATCCAAAGCCGATATGTCGGGTTGCACCGCCCTGTCGAGTGCCGAAGATAATGGCGTGCGCGCTTGGAAGCCGATCCAACTGCACCCATGCTGCTTGTGTGATTGCTCCTTCTATATGAAAGGCAGCATCGTCTTCAATGAGAACGTGATCTGCTGAAGCCGCAAATTGCAGTGCCGTTCCGTGCTTCCCATCAATCCATTTTGCATTGCCCTTTAGCTCACCCTCAAACCCGTTTGCGGATAAATCTTGGGTCGCAGTACCGGAACCTTCATCAAGTGGCATGTATAGGACGAGTCCTTCCATTAGGTCCGCGTGAGAAAACGTCACACATAAGAGTAAACAGAGTGTGATTGTTGAAAAGAGTTTCATGGAGTCTCCTTTTATAGTAAATTATAGAATTAAGTTGACGTTTCAATAGAAGCGGAAATCTCCATCGCCGCTGGCGAGGATTGTATCCTCGCCTCTTGCAATGTCCAAGTAATTATAGATTTTGCTATAGTTGAAAAGTGAAAACAGTCTAAAATTATACCGAAGTTCAAAAAGCAAAAACAATAGTTGTTTTTTTCTTCTTGCATGATATACTAACAGATTTTCGTTTTTGTCTCAATACAGAAAATTTTATTCCAAAAAACAAGTTGTTTTACTTCACACGCCTCATCTTGTGGAGATTTAAAAAAGTTTGCAATACAGATGCTTGTGTGATATAATTAAAAAAACTTGACAATTTTTCCATGGATGACCTATAATTTGCACTGGAACCTAAAAAAAGACTTGACGAAGTAAGTGTGTTTGTGATATTATACACGCGAAAATGAAAAAATCTTGACATTTAAGGTTCAGATAGTGTATAATTTATGGTAACTTGAAAAAAGTTACCTCCCGAATGTGTTTCTGGTATACTGAATACAGACATCGGGTTTTGTACCGTAACGCCCCATAGTTACGTTACGGTAACCAAAAGATATGAACGTTATGTCCTATAGGCGAAAATTGCCAAGGACGACAAACGACCATGAATAACCGAATTGTTAACTTTCAGTTAAAAAAAGTAGTTAGTCAAGATGTCCGATGCGGCCTTGACACGTCAGCGGTAGTGAACCCTTGTGCTGCCTTACGTCGCGTTATCAATATTAACTATCCGTTTTACCCCCCCCGCCACGATTTAACTGTGAGTTAACTTTATCCAACCTTTGTTCCATCGTTGCCCGCTTGGTAAGGGTAACCACTAATCCACTTATACCATTTCTAATAAGACGCACGCGAACCCAACCAGTAGAGAAGGCACTTCTGTGCTTGCTTCTTGCTGGGTATTTCTTTTCGCGTCCGTCCTATCCAGTAACCTGTGTCCGACGCAGCACCTTGGATTCCCAAGCCGGAAAATACCCCAAGGTGCTAAATCTGTTTAACTTTGCTGGCTCTGGCAAGCCATTATCTGCGGACACACAATTCACGATTGTTAATTATGATCAAACTGATAGCAGGCAACTCCGCCTGCCACGAAATGCGGGAATTGACCCGCGAACAGTCTTCGCGCCTACTGCCTTGAAACCGCGAGGCGTGAGTGACGCGAACCCTGCGCGGCACATACCAAATCCCGCGCGTCGTATCCCTACTGCTACTGCAGTGGGATTGGTGCATGTACTTAGGCACATCAACACAATTTGATTTTTTCAAATTTAACACTATGTAATAGGAGAATTTAAATGAGGGTGTTTCATAAATCATTAATATTCTATCGAAAGACAGTTTTAATGTGTGTG
>JAPPBX010000103.1 GCA_026702755.1 Candidatus Poribacteria bacterium
ACACCCAAAAGCAATCAATACAGAACTCACGCGCCTTGTGGGGCTCGGTGAAATTATAAAGGTTCGACGGGGTGTTTACAGGCTTCCAGAACTTTAGAACGGAAGTATTCAGTCTTATCATTCACCAAATCTACATTCCTTTTTATAGTAGAATCCGAAAATATGTTTACAGTTCGTCAGGGAACGAACCCCCCACCGCCGCTGGCGAGGATTGTATCCTCGCCCTTGTGTTGGTGTATAAATAATTACGGGTTTTACTATAATTCCAGGATCACTTCTTTATTTGTAGGAGCGATCTCCAATCCCAGATTCAGAAGCCTCTTCTTGTAGGGGCGAGCTGTGCTCGTGGTCTTTGTCCCCATCAACTTTGGCGTAACATAGCAGTAGTTTGAAAAGGAGTATTGTATGAGACACAACGAGGTGCGATGGGAACGGATGTTTCCAGATGAGTTAGAAGCGGCGTTCGAGGCGTGTCCGATGGTGTATCTACCTTATGGGTTGTGCGAACCACACGGTTGGCACAATGCGGTCGGGATGGATGCGATTCGGGCGCACGAATGCTCGTGTCAGGCGGCGCAAGCACACGGTGGGATTGTCGCACCATCGTTTTACTGGCACTGCCATGAGATCGGCGGCTACGGTGCATGGGGACACAACCAAGTGAATCAAGAGCGGCCGTGGCTGACGGCGATACCGCCTTGGATGTTTTTGAAGAATATGTGCTATCATATCCGAGCGGTGGATGCCTTGGGTTTTCATGGTGCGATTCTGTTCTCAGGGCATTCGGGTCCGCATCGGTTAGACGTGCCGGTGGTGATCGAAATTATGCAGGCACATGTCGGTGTTCGGATGTATTCGACGATGAGCATCGGTGCGGATATTGAGCGTTTTGAGGACGGTAAAGGGTTGGGTGGACACGCTGGACGCGGTGAAACGTCCGTACTTTGGGCAGTTGCGCCAGACTGTGTGGATATGTCGCGGATGCCGACAGATGACGCACGCGCACCTCATTTCGCAATGGGGTCTTTCAACGAATCCTCCAGCCGTCAAGTTGGGGAACAAATGGTGGCAGATATTGTGGGGCATTTCGGTGAAAAGACGAAGGAATTGCTGTCGGCATACAAAGCAGAAGTGTCGAATCACACGCCACTGACGTTTGATGATGTGGAAGGAATTTGGGAAGACGAGATCCGACCGAAGTTGGCTGAGTTTGCTTCCATACAGCCTCCCGAACCAGCACCGCCTTCCAATTCCCGATGGTATCCGAACTCACAGGTGCCTAAGAAAGGGCGGATACTCTAACATATTCCGCTGCCAAAGCAGAGGCGTATGTCAATATGCAACTTAAACATCTCAGTCAATCAGCACTCGTAAAGAAGGTGGGAATTTGGGTGGTGTCAACCCTACTCCTATTTTTCGGGTTTTACACGAACTTATGGCATGTTGCTGAACAGCAATGGTTTGCCAATCATCAGAAAGACACCGAAGCACATATCATGGGAAGAATGGTTAAATCTCGCCAAGATGGTATCTTCTCAGCGGGTGGTCTGAATGGTTGGGGAACAGCGAAAAGTACTGATGCGGAATGGATACCTTCAACAGAGCTTGGACCCCAGTATACAGCTTATCTATACAAACTCTCCTTTGAAAAATTTTCAACGTACAATTCACAACCTGGCGGTCAAGGCATGATTTTTAGTCTCCTTGATAGACGCATTCCATTTTCGCCACAAACCAAATTAAAGTTATTCTATGTATTGACAGCTTTACTTTCCTCAATCGCTTTGACCTTCATTGTAGGTTGGTTTTATGAGGCGTTTGGCGGATGGGTCGCTATATTCGTCTTATGTTCGGCGGTGCTCTCGCAATGGTTGACAGTCTTTGGTAAAAATCTTTGGTGGAGTCTATGGGCTTTTTACCTGCCGATGATTGTTGTCATGTACTTCCTCAAACACAACAGAGTCCCAGCGAACCGTCAGTATATCAAGTTTGGAATTCTGATCTTCATCGCGGTTTCCATTAAGTGTTTCATCAACGGCTATGAATACATTACAACCACACTATTAATGATGATGGTGCCGTTCGTCTATTATGTCATTCTTGATAGGTGGAGCCGCCGCCAATGTATGAAATGGACGCTTGCAGCCGGACTCGGATCAGGCGTGGCAATTTTTTTGAGTCTCATCATGTTATGTTTCCAGATCGGTGCTGCGAAGGATGGGTTTATGGACGGTGTTGGGCATGTGATCTGGTCTTTCGGTAAGCGTACGTACGGCGATGCGGAAAACTTTCCACCAGTATATGCTGCCAGCCTTGAAGCCGGTACGATAGGCGTGGTCATTACCTATATGAACGGTATTTTCTTTGATCTCAACAACTATTTATCTAACACTAATTCCTTCGTCTCTAACTTCCTATTGAAAATCCGCTATTATTATCTAATAGTTCTCTTTATAGTGATGTCTGTGGTGCTATTTTTGCGTAGCAGAAAGATGGTAGCGGAGCGACGACAGCACTATATAGCATTAATCTGGACGACGTGGTTTTCAATCTTAGCACCTTTATCGTGGTTTGTCATCTTCAAGGCACACTCATACATCCATACGCACATGAGTTTTCTTTTGTGGCAGATGCCCTTTACGCTCTTCGGCTTTGCCGTGTTCGGATCCGCCATTATAGCGTGGAAAAAAACACAATCGCAAGTATTAACTAATGAGGCAAATGGACAAAGTAGAATGGAGGATGCATGAGCATTAATCGATTGGATCGGTGGGTTGGCAGGAATCGGTTGAGCCCTAATGAAATAGATGAGAACCGCTTCTTAAAAGCTACGAGTCTCTTTGCAGAGACAGCCATAGAATACGGGAGGGATAGATATAGTGGCAAAAATATGCCGCTCTTTGCCGACTGTCTTCATATCGACCATTTGAAAGCACCCAGGTCTATGACATCTCACCGCACAGGCACCGAGCCGAAACCAGCAGTCTGGAGTTTCTTCCAAAATCAGCAAAACCTGATGCGGTTGCTCGCCTCTTTAAGCCAGTTCACCGGGGATAGCAAATACGTCCATGCCGCGGGGGAAGCCGCCGAATACATGTTCAACAACTATTGGTATCCAGAGAGTGGCGTTTTGCATTGGGGCGGGCACGGCTATGTGGACTTGGTGACGGGTAACAGATACGGCATGAAAGGCGTTGTCCACGAAATAGAGGATGTATACCCTTACTGGGAATTGCTGAGAGCCGTGGACCCGGATCGTGGCGAGATGCTGATGAAAGGGATTTGGGAGGCGAATATCAAAGATTGGGATGCCTTACACTACAACCGACACGGTGATTTCAAAAAGCAGGTTGACCACGCCAATACTTGGAAGAGACCTTGGAACGGATACAAAGCACCCGAAATTAGTGGGCATCTCTCGTTTATCAGTGTAGCACTGGATCTGGCTTACGCTGCTTACAGTTTGGGTTACCAAAAACAGGAAGAGGCACCGCGGATGTGGGCGGAACGCCTCTTAAATCTGATTATAAGGCAGCGAGATCCAGAAACGGGTATCTGGCCCAATCTGCTTCATCCACAAAGTGGCAAACGCGGACTGAACGTATTCGGCAGAAAATATCCACAGGCAACTGAACCGAGAGTCTATGTCGGCAATCAGTTGAACCACACCATTACCCAAATGATGGGCATGCTGACAATCGCAGAAAATGCCCAAAAGTATGGTCGCATCGGTGAAATGGCGCACATCAAAGCGGCGGTTGAACAACATATCATCGGTTTCTTAGATGCCTCCTATGATCGAGAAAACAATACATTGAAAAGTATCGTTATTGACGGGACGGATCTCACAGATTTTCGGATACAGGGACCTTTCAGAGATGCGAAGTTATACTTTGGTGCAAAAGAAGGTGGTGCGTTTCTACCACAGAACATTACACCGCTCTTTACATCTGTCTGTGCGCGTGGATATCGGGTTTCTGAAGGCAGAAGCAAGTTCAGAGACTACCTGCGCACGATGTTTATAGCATTCGGAATCGGAGACATCGGTGCTGATAAAAATTCCCCACCGTCGTTGAATTTTGATACAACTGCCTTGGAACCCGCTTATATCTTCGCGCTGGTGGATCTGTATCGGATAGAACCGAAGGCAGAATTTCTGGCAATGGCGGAGCGGATTGGGGATAATCTGCTGCAAGGTAGACAACATACCGATAGCGGTCTTTGGGTGCTTGAAGATGATTTTATTCTCCATAGTAAGGTTATGGATAAACCGGAACTACAAGAGGGACATGAAGGGAAAAGTGTGGCTGAACTTCTGCAGGATACCCATAGAACCGCGAACCTTGATGCGATGGAGCCGTTGGCACTGCTCAGTATCTACGCCGCCCAAACCGGACGTTACGATATCATGCCCGGATGGACAGCGGGTGGGCTTTACCTCAAGGTGAGCAGTGTTGGTCATATTGTGGGCAAAGAGATGCAGCTGTGGTTCGATAAGCCAGCACTCAAGCAATTTTACAAGGACAGTAATATCAACTGCACCTGGGCTATTGATGAAGACTGAACTGAGCAGGTCATTTATATGGCGGAAAAATGCCCGTATATAACAGATGATAATCGCGACATCACACGCAAATCCTGAACAAAGTGCGTATTTATCCAATAACCGCAAAGTCCTGAAATTCCACACATTCCATTGGAACATCCAGCAAGACACTAAAAAATTTGTAGGGCAAGCACCGCGCCTTAACCCTACAAATTTTAACACGTATTGCGTCCCGAACGAAATTTATTTTCACTGTGAATAATCGTTGCGTTTCGCTGGATCGTCCGTGAAGTACTCGACGAACTCCCATTCAAAACCGTCCGCATCAATGAAATAGATTCGCTTTCGGTGGGGATGGGGTCCGACTTTATACCCCTCTTTATATCCGGCAGCCAGCAAGCGTTTTCTGATACCCTCAGCATCATCAACAGCAAAACCGAGATGGTTTACATAGGTCCCCTTACGGTCCCCTGTGAACGGATGCTTGCGGTCTGACAAGGCAATATAAAAATCATCAGTCCCAAGATGACACCATTTCGTTCCGTTCGCATTATCACCGCCGCCCCTAACTCGAAAATCTGGAAAGGCAGTTGTTAGAAAATCGATTGCTTTTTCAAGGTCATTCACGGTCATGTTGGCGTGTTCAAGATAACGGCTCATTTTTAGATCCTCCTGAAATGTGGTAGTTATTGTAACTTATGCTGTTAGTCTGTGCTTCTGCGTCCGCAAACTAAAAAGTTTTGCGGCGTACTCGCCCGGATGCGACGTGCATCGCGCTACAAATAGGAAGCTCACGTTAATAGCAGTGCAAGTTTCATGCCAAATGTTCGGAACCTGGGTACAATTGAGGTATATCAACATTTTATGGGTTAGAACGAAATTTCAGATTTTACGGATGTATTTCAAATCTGAAACAAAACCCGCACTAATTACTTGTGGGTCTTAGAAATAAAGGTTATTTCACACATGAAACGTTTTTCATTTATGAAACAAAGCACTTGACAGCCGCTTCACTATATGATAATCTGTAACCCATAGGGAACAAATCCTGTTCACGTGTGGAGGGAAAACGGTGAAGTGGATTAACATTGCCAAAACATCTGAAATTGGGCCGGGACAGAATATTGTCGTCAAATGTGAGGGGGAAGACATCGCGATCTTCAACGCAGGTGAAGCGTTTTATGCTGTCAATAACGCCTGTCCGCATCAGGGCGGACCGCTCAACCAAGGGGTATTGACAGACAACCTCATCACCTGCCCGTGGCACGGTTGGAAATACGACCTGAAAAGCGGATGCCCTATTACCACGCCGAACCTCCGAACCTATCCACTCCGGATTCGGGGGGGAACGCTTCAGATTGCGATTACGCCTGAAGCATCAGCAAACAACAGGCTGGACGATACCCTTTTTAGCGAAACCATTGGAACCGATCAGGTCTATGAAATCCTTGAGCAGATTCAGCTCGGAAAGACACTCGATGAAGTCTTTGAGAACATCCATGCTGGACTTCAGAACATAGTGCCGCATAACCGGTTAGGTATCGCACTCATTGACGAATCTTCCGGTGATTTAGTGCAGTGCAAAACGAAATCCAACAGAAAAATCTTGCTGGACAATGGGTTTTCAGCAAAAATCAAAGGGTCAAGCCTTGAACCGATCCTCAATTCAGGTGAAGCACGGATTATTGACGATTTTAGGGAAATTCTCGCAAAAAGACCGACAAACTGGACAAGGCTGATGGTTCAAGAAGGGATGCGCTCAAATCTGACACTTCCACTCAAGGTGCAGGGTAAACCGATTGGTGTCGTCTTTTTTACCAGTGAAAAACCCCGAGCATTCTCCGAGGCACATATTGGGCGACTGAAACCCATTGCCGGACAACTCTCAATTCTGATTGAAAAAGGGAATTGGGCAGACAAACTCGCCGAAAACAACAAACGATACCGCACACTTTTTGAGATGTCCAACGACGCAATCTTCATTTGTCCATCACTGACAGAAGCGTTTGTTACCGTAAACGAAAATTTCTGTGCCTGGCTCGGTTACACACACCAAGAACTCATCAATCTGTCCCCGCGTGACCTAATGCCTCCTGATGAATTTCAAAGCACCCACGAAACGCTCAAAAAACTCGACCAACAGAATCCTATTACCTTCCAAACTGAACTGTCCCGTAAGAATAAAAGCCGCTTACCCTTGGAAATTCGCGCGGTCCGAATTGCGCATGACGAGCGGGAGTTTATCCAGGGGTTTGCCCGTGATCTCTCGGAGGTAAAGGCACTCAGTGCCCAACTGAAGGCGCGCCATTCGTTTGGGAATCTCATCGGAAAAAATCGGAAAATGCAGGAGATTTTCGAGTTAATTCGACTCGTCGCACCCATGAAAACGACTGTCCTGATTCAAGGCGAAAGCGGGACCGGCAAAGAACCGATTTCCCACGCGATCCACTACAATAGCGAGAGGGCAAAAAAAAACTTCATCCGCGTCAATTGCGCCGGTTTAGTTGATAATCTGCTGGAGAGTGAGCTCTTTGGACATGTCAAAGGGGCATTTACCGATGCTATCGCAACGCGCGAAGGACGATTCGCAGCTGCGGATGGCGGCACCCTTTTCCTTGATGAAATCGGTGAATTAAGTCTCGGAACACAGGCGAAGTTGCTCCGCGTCTTGCAAGAGGGCGAATATGAAATGGTCGGTTCAACCGAGACAAAGAAAGTAGATGTCCGCGTCATTGCAGCGACAAATCGAATCCTGAAAACAGAAATTGATGCCGGACGTTTCCGCGAGGATTTATACTACAGGCTCAACGTCGTTCCGATTACGCCGCCGCCACTCCGCGAAAGACGAGATGACATCCCACTCCTCAGTGAACACTTCATCGAAAAATTTAGTCAACAGACCCGAAAATCCATTCATCGTATTTCACCCGATGCCCTTGAAATTTTAGTGGATTATACCTACCCCGGCAATGTGCGAGAGTTGGAGAACATTATAGAGCATGCATTCGTCAAATGTCAGGGTGGAAGCATTGAAAAGCAACATTTACCACTCGATCTTATTTCGTTGAGAGACGATATTGTTACGCAGGCACTCAGGGAAAGCAACCCGCTTGCTGCATTGGAACGTGAATTAGTCCAACGGGTTTTGGAGGAGTCTGATGGAAAGCCACAGCTCGCTGCACAGCGTTTGGGGATTAGTCGTACAACCCTATGGCGAAAACTTAAGGCGATATAGGGTCAGGTATCAGGGCAATCGCTTTGTGGTGGACCTTAGAAGAAATCCAGTGCCGACATATTTTTTCATTGACAACTTCGTTGAGGGTAACATATCATAGAAAGAAACGTTGACCCATGCTGTCGTCCGAAAGGAGTATCGAAAATGGCGAAAGCCCTCTCACTTGTTGCTTATAACGATTTAGAAAGCCAAGTTGAGGCATTGGAAAGGGATGGGTACGTCTATTTCCCCAGTGTGCTTGATGCCGATGAAATTGCTGACTTGCGCGCAACCATGGATCGATTAGAGGCAATTCCAGCGTCTCATGATCGGGACGAAACACTTGAAAATGGCGATGCATTCCTCCACAAGCTCATCAGCAACTCGTTTAATCGAGACCTCTTGTATCTCCAATTTCTTGACAAATCACCGGTTTTTGAAGTCGCTGAGGCGGCACACGGTGAGGATTGTCATTGCATCGGTATGCATTCGTGGTTGACAGGACCCGGGCGGCCGGATCAAGGGTTACATACCGATTGGCTACCAATCAGTCTACCTGCGGAGATTCGTTCCGATCCACGCGTCAAAATCCCAATCTTCATCACTACCGCTCATTATTATCTCAACGATATGTATGAGGAGTTAGGACCGACGAAGTTTGTGCCGGGCAGCCACTTCTCAGGATGCTCCCCGAACGGGGCAACTGAGTGGAATAACCGGGGGGAAGAGAGTATCCTATGCAATGCAGGGGACGTGGTGCTTTTCCGCAGTGAAGTCTGGCATCGTGGCTCTGCCAATACCAGTAACGAAATTCGTTATCTCATGCAGGTACACTACGCCAATCGGATGATTACACAGAAATACCCGCCCTATCTGAATAAATTTCAATTTGATGAATCGATTCTCGCCCAAGCTAACCCTCGACAGAGACGGCTCCTTGGCGATCATCGACCGAGCAATTACGATTGAAGGCAGCACATAATTTGAGGTGTGTCTTTGCTGGGTTTGTTTATAGCGATCCAGAAAAGCGATTTTATCCAACAGCAACAGCGTATTCAGTTAACACAGGACTCCGCTTCCTTGCACGTTTAGCGGTATCAACAAGTTCTCTGACAGTGACCAGCAAGGCATCCATTGTCTCCGGCGTAAAAGAGGGCTCGCCATCCTCCGGACACACCCATGCCCAGACATTCTGGACTCGGACAGATATGCCATCCTCGTTGTATTCAAACACGGTCTGTTGCCATACTTTTTCTGTATTGTGTTGTGTGCAAACTGGGGATGGTTTAGGTGTCATAAGTCATCTCTTTTTACGTCTCCGACGCTTAAAGGCTGGCGGTTCCCATTGCACCTCATCGGGAATATAAGCGGTCACAAATTCAATATAGATTTAAGTTTAACACATCTTTCACATTTTGACAAATTAATATGTGTAGCACCCTCCAGCGAAGTTTTGACAGGACTTATGATGTTGTGGTATAATTCTTATAGCTCGTTGCCGATGGTGACTCACGGCGGGGCATCTTTCTATCATATTTTTTCTCAAACTCACATTAGATTAACAAACTTTAACAAAGGAGCTGGCAATGAAACAGCGTTTAATTTTCATCGGCGTAATGCCCACATTTTTCCTATTGATTGGTATCTCTATCCTATTGGTAGGGTGCGAGCGAGCGCACCAACAGGTAAGCGTTCTTCCAACTGTGCCTGCAAAACAAGCAAACGCTATGATTAGCGCATCGAACGACAGTGGCTTAACTGGAATGGCAGTCTTCACACAAAATGGCGACCAAATCACACTCACGGCTGAAATCCAGGGCGCGTCCCCCGGTCTGCACGCCATTCATATCCACGCATACGGTGATTGCAGTGCACCCGATGGCACATCCGCTGGCGGTCACTGGAATCCTACCGATGTTGCGCACGGAAAATGGGGAGAAGGTGAGTTTCATCTTGGAGATATCGGTAATATCACCGTCGGAGAAGATGGGACGGGTCGTATTACGTTGACGACAGATCTCTGGGAAATCGGTACCGGCTCCGACATAGATGTTGTCGGCAGAAGTATCATTGTCCATGCTGATGCGGACGATTTCGTCTCGCAACCTTCAGGCAATGCAGGCGCGCGTATCGGATGTGGTGTCATCGTATTAGCAGAATAGGACTTACGCAAAATTCCTTCCTTTCCTCATAGAATCGGAAGATTGGAAGGATGGAAGACTTGGGTTGGAAGATTGGAAGGCTCCCATCCTTCCTTTCCTTTCATCCCAATATTTGCTTTGAAGGAGTACTGAAAATGTCGAAAGCTCTATCACTTGTTGCCTATAACGACTTAGAAAGCCAAGTTGAAGCCCTTGAAAGGGATGGTTATGTTTATTTCCCGAACGTGCTTAATGCTGAGGAAATCGCTGAATTGCGTGCAATGATGGATCGATTAGAGACGATCCCTGAGTGTTTGGATCGGCACCAAGTGCCTCAAAATGGCGACGGATTTCTCAACAAAATCATCAATAATTCGTTTAATCGAGACTTGCTGTATCTCCAATTCCTTGACAAATCACCTATTATTGAGGTTGCCGAGGCGACGCACGGTGAGGATTGTCATTGTATCGGTATGCAATCGTGGATAACGGGACCGGGACGTCCGGATCAGGGGTTACATACCGATTGGCTGCCAATCTCCCTACCGGCAGACGTTCGCTCCGATCCACGCGTTAAAGTCCCAATCTTCATCACTACCGCTCATTATTATCTCAATGATATGTCCGAGGAATTGGGACCGACGAAGTTCGTGCCGGGCAGCCATTTCTCAGGGTGCTCTCCAAACGGAGCAACCGAGTGGAACAATCGGAGTGAAGAGAGTATCCTATGCAATGCAGGGGATGTCGTGCTTTTCCGCAGCGAAGTCTGGCATCGGGGTTCTGCCAATACGAGTGACGAAACCAGGTACCTCTTGCAGGTACACTATGCCCAACGGATGATTACACAGAAATATCCACCCTATTTGAACAAATTTCAGTTTGACGAATCTATCCTCGCGCAAGTGAACCCTCGGCAGAGGCGGCTCCTCGGAGATCATCGACCAAGCAATTATGATTGAGGATGACACAAAAAATGAAAAAAGCATTGTTGGTTTCATGGGGTATTACACTAATTGGGTTGATTGGGCTCTTATTACATCCTGATCCACCTGATGGGTATAGCAGTTCTCTTCAAGGATATGGAGACGACCGTAGAATTGAAAGGATGAATCCCTACGATCCACCAATATATCATAGCCAAAAGGCCGAGGATGTAAAGATGGAACAGTATCAACAACAATATCCTTTTTTTAGTTTGATTAATCATACCTTCTGGTTGGGATTTGTTGTAGCACTTCTTCTGTCAGCATACGCAATTTGCCGTGCAGCAGTACGGTTTCTGACGGTTTCATTGCTCTTATTGTAGTTGCTATTGGTGTTTCCGCGTGGTGACGCAAAAGAGATTACACAAAAAATAGAAATGCTGAAGGAGAATTATGGCAAGAGACACCAACCGCCGAATTGAAGCTAATCTCAGGAATTCAGAGTTTAGAAAACTGCTTGAAGAAGCAAAACGCATGGTACAACCAGGTAAAAACCAAGACGCGGTGTACCATATTCTGAAACACATGGATCAGGAAAAGGACGAAAACGATCCTTCTCTGTTTTGGCATATCCCTGATAGGCAACTCGGTGAGATGATAGGTGTGAGTAAAACCGCTGTCTCGAACGCACGCCAACGTCTGATTCGGGAAAGGAGGGGTATAAAGAAAGTTGTAAAGAACGTTGGCACATCTAAGGCGAAGGTTATCGGTAAGGGAGGTGAGTCTGTTTATCTCTATTATTTTCCTACTTATCAACTATTCAATAAATTACACCTGGAAGTGCCTTATTTTCCATGCAACATCGGTAAGACTATCGGGGACGTTAAAGACAGGATCAGTGATCAAATTGGTCAGCAACTTCCAGAGAAACCCAAAATAGCACTCATTATCAGAACAGATGATTGCAAAGCATTGGAAACGAAAATACACGATGAATTAAAGAGGAGAGGAGACTGGCTTGATCCGAAGTCAGGTGCTGATGTTGTTGGAGTAGAATGGTTTCTGACGAATCCAGCCGAAGTTGAAGGAATCTTTAAGTCTATTCACAGAACGGAGAACTCCAATGAATGATGGAAATCAGTGATTAGCAGAAAATCTCCTGAACGTTGTATTAGCAGAACCTCCAATGATTTGGTATCGGGCGAGGGGACCTCGCCCCTACGATACATAGCTCAAACCGAATCGCGGATTAACCAGAAACCTACCGTAATAAAATTATGCCTTAAATGGCATAATTTATCTTTGCTTTACATTTGGAGAGCGGCCCAGGAGCAATAGTTAAAGAAAATGAACACAGAAGTTACGAGCGAACAGATTGAATTTTATCGTGAAAACGGATTTCTGATTCTTGACGACTTCCTAAAGGGTGCCGAATTGTCATCGTGGCAGGATGCTGTTGACGAGGCTGTTGCGCAGCATGTGAGCGATGATGATGCCTTTCACAACCAAAAAGGAGAAGACGGTTACTACAAAAACGTCTTTGTTCAATGCGTCAATTTGTGGAAGACGAGCGAGCAGATTAAACAGTTGATTCTTAACCCTGAATTGGGGAAGCTGGCGGCGGACCTCGCTGGCACTTCGGGCGTGCGATTGTATCATGACCACGCGATGGTTAAGCAGCCGTGGGCAAATCCTACGAACTTCCATGTGGATAATCCTTATGACCCGTTCTATTCACGTCAGGCGATCATGTTCTGGATAGCACTTGACGATACAACGGTTCAGAACGGCTGCCTGTATTTTCTGCCCGGCACACATAAAACGAGCGGCTTTGAGATTGGCGGAAGTCTCGGACAGGCAGGTGTCGGCGAACTGTTCCGCGAATATCCAGAGTGGGCGGAGATTGAACCCTGCGCCGCTGAGATGAAAGCGGGAGCCGGTGTGTTTATCAGTGGGATGGTCGCGCATGCGGCGGGGCCGAATATGACGACGCACCCGCGCCGTGCGTTTGCAATGCTTTTTATGCCGGAGGATGCCACATTCAATGGGAAAAAGAGTGCCCTGCCCGATGAAATATTTGAGAAGTTGAAGGCTGGCGATGTATTGGCGGATGATGAACATCTGCCAGTGGTTTTCTCATATCGAAACGGCAGTACATTGGCAAATCAGTCTTAAATCGAAAACCAAATATCAGGAGTTTTCTCATGTTAAGCGGAAACATGAATGGAAAAATCATCGTGTTGGTTCTATCGATGATATTATTTGTTTCCGCTTGCGGTGGTGATGAGGTTGATGTCGATTACCTTGGGGACTCCTATCCGCCGACTTCCGATGTGGATGTTTACTTTTCAGAGGAGGACATAACCGAAGGCTATTTGGTGATGGGACGTGCTACTGTAGACGGAGGTGACGCAGAGGCGTTAGAAGAAAAGTTAATAGAGAAGGCACGCGAGAGCGGTGCTGATGGAATCATATTTGAAGAATTTGATCGGGTAAAGACTGGAGAACAAACCATAGTCAATGACATAGGGGACGTAGAAATCGTCAACACGGACACCAAAAGCACATTACAGGTTAAAGCGATTTTTATCAAGTATAACAGAAATCTATAGGGTGTTGGGAATGCCAGATGGTGTGCTTGCAAAATGCGCGCCAATCTAAAAGGAGTTATAATTTTTTCTAACTTGTAGGTCAGGATTTTCAAAATAGATCCGAAATGCCGCACACAAAACCGACCCTATACCCACCAAAACCGTCCTCATCCGTCGGCTGGCGGTCTATAGCAATTGGACTTATTCTCATCCCCATCAATTGTTATTGGATCACCTATATTGAACTTGTACAATATTCCGCGCAGCCCACCATTGTCTCGCTTATTTTCACGGTTGTTTTCAACGTCCTTGTGTTGATAGGACTCAACCAAATATTTAAGCGATTCCTGCCTCGGTTCGCACTATCCCAAGGTGAACTCCTTGTCATCTATGTCATGTTATCCGTTGCATCAGCGACAGCGGGACACAGCATGATGGAGATTTTGGTTCCCACATTGGGGCACGCGTTCTGGTTCGCAACGCCGGAAAACGATTGGAAAGATCTATTTTGGCGGTATATTCCGAGATGGCTTGCCGTAGTGGACAAGGACGTTCTTTCGGGCTACTACGAAGGAGATTCTACACTACATACAAAGCAGCATCTGTTGGGCTGGTTAACGCCTGTGATCAATTGGTTTGCCTTCCTCTTTGCGCTGCTTTTTGTTATGCTTTGCATCAACCTTATCGTGCGGAAACCGTGGACGGAAGATGAGAAGCTGGCGTATCCGATTATCCAACTTCCAGCGCGAATGACAAGCGAAGGTTTTTTCACGAATCGGCTGATGTGGCTCGCTTTCGGGCTTGTGGCGATTTTCGACATTATTAACGGCTTGCACCACATTTTTCCGGCGATACCCTCCGTATACGAGAAAGCGTACCGTTTCAGATTCACAGAGAAACCCTTCTCCGCAATGGGGTGGCTGAGATTGGGGATTTATCCTTTTGTTTTAGGCATCGGATTTCTGATTCCGTTGGATCTGCTGTTTTCGAGTTGGTTTTTCTTTTGGGTGTGGAAGGGGCAACAACTCATCGGAAGCGTCGCGGGTTTAGAAGGAACGGGCTATCCTTATATCAACTATCAGGGATTTGGTGCGTATATGGGCATCTTTCTGATTGCTGTTTGGAGGGGCAGAAAATACCTTCAATACGGGCGGGGTAACCCCGCCCCTACGAGCCTAAAGGTCCATTCCACGTCTACGCGGGATGAACCGATGTCGCCTCGAATTCTTGTTCTCGCGCTTATTGCCGGTGTTGCATTTCTGACCCTTTTCTGTTTGAAAGCAGGGATGTCCCTCTGGGCGATTCTTGTTTTCTTTGGACTTTACTTTGCCTTTTCAACGGCAGTTTCCCGCATGCGAGCGGAACTCGGATCACCGATGCACGACTTGCACTATACGGGACCAGAACGGGTCATGGTCGCTGCTGTAGGCACCCGTCGGTTGGGACCGAACAATCTTTCAATGTTCTCTTTTTTCTGGTTTTTTACGCGCACCTTCGATTCGCATCCGATGCCCCACCAACTTGAAGGTTTCAAACTCGCCTCAACGTCAGGCATCCGGAGCCGTTTTATGCTGTTTGCGATCCTTATTGCGCTGGTTGTCGGTATCCTTTCGCAATTTTGGGCACTTATATCCATCCCTTACCGACTCGGTGCTGTACACGAGATGTCTCGCGTGCCAATCGTATACGGGTCTGAACCGTGGCGGAATTTGCAGAATTGGTTAACACATCCACTTTCCCCGGACTATTGGGCGTTAGGATTCACCGGAATTGGTCTACTGTTCTCCCTTTTCCTCATGCTGATGCGAATGAAGTTTTTCTGGTTCCCTTTTCATCCGGCGGCGTATGCTACTGTGTGCGGGAGCTGGGCGGTCAATTACATCTGGTTTAGTCTGGGGATCGTATGGGTGCTGAAATTGGTGCTGCTGAAATATGGTGGGCGAAATGCGCATCGAAAGGCGATGCCATTTTTTCTGGGATTGATACTGGGACAATTTACCGTCGGGAGTCTATGGACGATTCTGGGCATGGTGTTTAATATACCGACTTATGGCATTTGGCCGTAGTCCGGGGGCAGACAAGTTGTACAGGATAGGCGCGAAATTCCTTCTTTGCTGGAGGAATCGGAAGCTTGGAAGATCGGAAGGATGGAGAACACTTCAGGGCACCGTCTCCCATCCTTCCATCGAACAGGAAACGGACAGAGGAATGGAAGTAGATTTCTTCCATTCTTCCATCCCTAAATAGACGCGTTGTGCGTGGTCCCTATTATATTTTGTTATCTCGCAAACACCAATTAATCTAAAAGGAGATAAAAACAGTATGAGAATTCAAAAAGTTCGGGCGTTTCCACTTGCTTACCCGGAGCCACACTACAAAGGTATCGAACGCTATATCACGCTCGCCCGTGTGGAAAGCGACGATGGTCTTGTGGGTTGGGGGGAGTGTATCTCACAATTTCGAGAAGCGACACTCGCAACAAAGATAATCATTGAGCAGGGATTTGCACCGATGCTTACCGGTGAAGATGCTTTAGATGTGGAACGACACTGGCAGAAGATGCTCGACCACATCTGGTGGTATGGACCCGAAGGCATCGCTGCATTCGCTGTCAGTGCTGTAGATATGGCGTTGTGGGACTTAAAAGGCAAGGCACTCGGTTTACCCGTTTGTAAACTCCTTGGGGGTCAAATACACGACAAAATTATTGCCATGGCATCAATCATCTTTGATATGGAAGACTTGGACTGGACACTCAACGAATTTGGGTGGTTGCGAGAGCAGAACTACCGCGTTGTCAAAGGCGGTTGGGGGATGCGCCCAGAGGCGGTATTCGGTCTCGACCGCCAGCGTGACATTGAGATGGTGCGTCGCGTGCGTGAGGTCATCGGAGATGAGCTTGAGTTGGTCGTTGATACGCCTGGGCACCGTCGCGTTTGGGATGTCCCGACAGCCATCCAACGCTTCCGAGATTTGGAGCCCTATCGGCTCAAATGGATCGAGCAACCCTTACCGCCCGATAACTTTGAAGCGTACGCCCAGCTACGTGCATCGGTCATGACACCCATCGGTACAGGTGAGGATGAGTGGGACGTTGAGAGTTACAAACGGCTCATCCAATCCGGTGGGGTCGATATCGTACAAATTGATCCGGGACGTTGCCATGGGCTCACCGGCTGCCGACATGCTATCAAATTGATTGAGGCGGAGAGTCTACAGTTCAGTGCCCATACATGGAGCAGTGCCCTAAACACTGCTGCGAGTTTGCACATGCTCGCGATTTCGGCACATGCCGATTGTGCAGATTTCAAGCCCCACGAATCCCCAATGCAGCATGAATTGGCCAGCGATCCGTGGGTACAAGAGGACGGTTATATCGCCATTCGCGACACGCCAGGATTGGGGATTACGGTGCGAGAAGATGTTGTGGAAAAATATTCGTTTGGATAGTAAGTCCGCTGCTGCGGAAGCACGGACGACGAACCACTTTGGGGTTAAGTGATTTCGTGCTTCCGTTTATTAATTAGGGTTTTAATACACGCGCAGTACCCAATTTATCAACTAAGTAAGCAACACCACCACCCTCATCTATACCCAAGAGAATCCTTGCGTTTCCATCAGGCGCGAAAAGTGATAGGACCCCGCCGCCCTCATTCACCATGAGAGAAGCCCCGGTTTTCTCCTTTGACCCCTGAACTGTCACAAAGCCATTACCCTCCGCAACCAAAAGAGAAGCGGCACCCACCCCTTTTGGACCATAAGTTACTACACGTCCGCCATCTCTATTCCAAGAGATATGAACCCGAGGATCCATATCATCACTCATTACCCTTATATCTTTACGCACGATTAGCTCTCGGACGGTCAGTTTATCAAACGTTTCAGACCCAAATTGTGCTTCAGTATTGCTGTTCATGTTCCCGATCATAAAACCAGCAAGGGTCAGCAATCCCCCTAAAGTCATATATTTCAATTTTTCACGCAATCTAAACATTATAGATTCTCCTTCTATTGTCGAAGCCAATTGTGGTTCGTTACGTTGCTTTCACGACACCTTTGATGTAACTTCCATCACCACTCGTCGCTTCTTTGAGCAGTGCTGGATAATCCTTAAGCGACACAGTGTGCGTTATGAGGGGCTTTAAGTCAATGATACCCCGTTCGAGGAACCGGATCGCTGGCAGGAACGGGTCCCGAATCTTTGCGCCGGGCGATGAACTCACCAAATTAAACGCGCCGCCGTGCCACGCGGCACCGTTGAATGTTACTTCCTCGCGAATACAACCGAAAAGATTGATATGTCCACCTTGGCGAACAATCTTCGTGGCGAGATTTAACCCTGCAGCCTTACCGGAACAGTCGAATACCACGTCAATCGGGCGTGCTCTTAGCTCTGATATTAACTCGGAGGCATCAATTTCCTTAGGATTATACGTAGATTCAGCACCGAGCGATTCTGCCAGTTCCAGACGTTTCTCAACGAGATCAATGGCGATAAGATCATGCGTGTAGAATCGGCTCAATGCCTGAACAAACATAAGTCCCATAAAACCGCATCCGATAACTGCTACGTTGTCGGCGGGTCGCAAGGGGGCAGTGTCGAGACCTGTTACAACGCACGAAGCCGGCTCAACAAGCCAGTATTCGTCCGCAATATCCGATTCTGGAAGGATATATAGGTCTTCAGTTGAACAGTTCTTGATACCATCGAACCCCAACGCTACGCTCGCAACACGCATCCCTTCCTCAATATCTCGGACACCGCTCCCAACTTTGGTGACATAACCAACGCCTTCATGTCCCGGCGGCGCGTAACCACCGTCCCGAAAGGTTGCTAAGTCCCAGGCGCAGACACCACATGCAGCATGCTGAACCTGCACTTCACCCGCCTGTGGATCAGCGACATCAATATCAATAATTTCGACACCGCCGTTTTCTCCATACTTAACCGTTTGCGTTTTCATCATTTGGCACATCCCTTCTTACATTGCTCCAATAGAGAACGATAACACGATTTCTTCAGATTATAGCATACATCAGATGAGATATGGACGATTTTTTGGATTACTCGGTGGTGTCGTTTTCACAGCCATCAGATTCTATGAGGTACGGAACCCGCCAGTCAGTCTTTGGGATATAGCGTTTCCAGAATAGGATAACGCATGGGACGCTAATGACAAGTGCTATCAGCCCTATGCTCCAAGATTCTTGAAATCCGGCAATTGTTTCGTACGAAATGGAGGAATCGATGTCCATTGTAAGAGACTCCATAATCCAAGCGGTTAGGTTATTTAGAATGTGGAGGCTAATCGGTATAAAAAGGGATTTTGTCCGAATATAAAGAATAGCCATCGCACAAGCAAAGCAGAACGCACCGAGGAAATTAGTATGCAGAAGTGCAAAGACAGCTGATGAAGCGAAAATAGCCCGTGGTATACCCCACTTGACAGTCCATCGCGTTAGCAAAATTCCACGTGCGAAAAACTCCTCCAGCACAGGTGCAACCAACACAATTGTGAGGTAATTTACCATATTCGCGAGGATATGGTTATCACCGCTCTTCCAAATCATTATTGTGGAACTCTCGAGGTACCACGACTTGACAAATCCCGGAAAAACGTAGGATAATGGCAAAAATAGAAGGTAAAGAGAGGCAATGGCGACGACCACAAGTGGCACTACCCAGAGGCTATACCGTCCCAGTGTACGCCATGTCGGAAGTGTTCCAAACAGTCGGTCATAAGACAAATTTGCGCGGGATAGTCCCCCAAGGTTAAACAGAAAGAAGAAGCCGTACAAAAATAAACTCAATAGTGCGCTTGGAAGTGGAGAGCCGCTGAATCTAAAGAGAATAGCGATAGTAATGAAACTGGCGACAAGTGCCAAAATACCCTTTATTATCAGTGTCCTACTGCGAAGTCCGCGACACGTTTCAAACGGATTATCTTGCATATTGATATTTGCTTTTGCTGAGTAGTTGTCTGTTTATACGGTGTACTACTACCAGTTCGTATGTGATCCGTCCCGTCGGCGTAGATGTGGCGGTTCCGCGAATTTGAATGTCTGTGCCGTTCCCAATTCTTCGTTAACCTCAACCCCCAAGCCGGGACCGTCCGGTACCGGTATAGATGCGCCTTCGAGCATGAGTTGCACAGGAAATAGGTCCTCGTCATAGTGTCCAGAACTTTCTGTCGGCGAGGTGCGGATTTCTAACCAAGCGAAGTTGGTAACCGCCGCTGCGAGATGAACCGTCGCAGCCGTGCAGATGGGACCTAACGGGTTGTGTGGCATCAGGTCGATATAGTGCGCTTCTGCCAAGCCAGCGACCTTCATCGACTCGGTCAAACCACCGACATTGCACACGTCAAGACGAGCAAAGTTCGTGATACCACGTTCCAGATAGGGAAGGAACTGCCATTTGCTGGAAAATTCCTCTCCAATCGCAAACGGCACATCCACCATCGTTCTTAGGGATTCATAAGCCTCTGGGGTCTCATCTCGGATGGGCTCCTCCAAAAAATCAAGCGTGCCAGAGGGCATACGTTGACAGAAGGACGCAGCTTCCGCAACACTTAGTCGGTGATGATAATCGATGCCGAGAACAGGTTCAGATCCGATGGCTTCTCGAAGTGCCGTCAACCACTCCGCTGCGAGGCTGATAGATTCACGTGGTTCAAAGATATTTTCCTCACCCGGTTTTGCGCGATACAACACGTTTGTTCGGATGACGTTCCAACCCTTCTCAAGCAATAAATTTGCGTTCGCAATTAATTCTTCGAGCGTTGCAGCACCCGTCGTTGCAAAGCACGGGACCGCATCCCGTAGTTTGCCACCGAGCAATTGGTAGACCGGCACGTTCAACGCCTTCCCCACGATATCGTGGAGTGCAATGTCGATTGCTGAGATTGCACCTGTCAAGGCACGACCGCCTTCAAAATATTGGCTCCGGTACATCTCCTGCCACAACCCGCCGATCTGCATCGGGTCGCGCCCAATCAGGAATTCTCGGTAGTGCTTAACCGCGCCTGCCACAGCCAATTCTCGACTTGAAAGTCCGGATTCACCCCACCCATAAATACCTTCGTCGGTCTCCACTTTAACGATGTGTTGATTTCTGTGCCCTACCCAAACAGGATAAGGTTTGATGTCGGTAATTTTCATAATCGGTTTCTCCCGTAAGTCTTGATTTTACTGAGGAAGTGATCTATCTGCTGTAGGGCGATGAATGGTAGATTGAGGAAGAATAGTGATATTAGCGACGACAGGATCGTTTGCGTTGCGGGGCTGCGGACGATTTAATCCGTAAAGATGTGCCAGAGCCAGAGCGTTGCCACCATTGATACGACCCAACCTACTGCTGATATCTCTATCCGTCGGTCCTTGATAAAATTTTTGTATGCCTCGGTATAGGTGCTAACATATTTAGGGGACTTGCCTAACAGCCGATCACTCGGAACTGTCGGGTTACTTACGCTTGCATGGACGACGGCGAACACCCAGCACCCAGTGCCGTAAGTGAACCAACGCAAGTCTGCGTTGATTCCCACGTCGTTTCTGGCGTTTTCTTGCGCGAGTTTGATGGTTGGATCAACACGTGGTCCTTCCATTTCTGGTCATGTCATTGCTTCTGCTGGAAGTATCAGCACATAGATACTGGTCAGCATGAGGATTATCATCATCGTGGTGTATCTAAAAATGGGGTTCATAGGTTCTCCTTCACACCTAAGAAAATTTGAATGCCTTATCTACAGCCGATTTACGTTAATATAATGGGTCTATTACGGAAATTATATCGGATTCTGATGTGTATGTCTATTCAAATTTGTAATACCACATCTTGAATCAAATAGGCGGATATGCTACAATGCCAAAAACGCAAAGGGGATATTCAGATGGCTGATAACCAGATTAAAGTGGCGGCATGCCAATTGCTTACAAGTGAAGACGTTTCCACCAGTACCGCAAAGGTGCTTCAGCAGATTGAAACATGTGCGGAGATGGGCATCCAGATTGCGGCATTCCCTGAAGGATGTCTATTCGGCTACTGCTGTCGAACAGATTATTGGGAACGGACCTCTCCACAGGTTTTCAAGGAGGCTGAGGCGAAAATTGCCGAAGCTGCGCGTCGGCACGGGATGGCGGTTGTCGTCGGCTCCGCGCATCACGATGGGGAGAACTGGCACAACGACTTGGCGATTTTTGACCAACAGGGAAGCCTCAAATACCGTTACGGCAAGACATTCCTCGCTGGGGAGCAGTGGTGCACGAACAACCGTAGTAAACTACCGATTGTGCAGTTGGCGGGTGTTGACTGTTGCTTCATCATCTGTCACGATGTACGCTATCCAGAGTTAGTCAAACTTCCAGCAGCGATGGGTGCACAACTCTGTATTTTCTGCTCCTGTGAATCGGGGTTGTTATCGGAATATAAACTCTCCGCGTATCGTGCGATGCCGATCTCACGTGCGACGGAAAACGGTATCTATCTCATGATGGCGAATACGCCCGCGAATCCTGATGACATCCGCTCACCAGGTTCATCACACGGAAACTCGAAAATTGTACATCCGGATGGCAATATCATCACGGAGGCTGGATTTTTCGGGGATGACATCGTTTCAGCGACAATAGACCTCTCACAGGCGACAGGTTCATCTGCGAAGCGGACTTGTAATGAAGACACAATCCTTCGAGAATGGTTCCGACAGGGTTGTGAGTTTGTTGTGAAAGTCTGAAATCAACCGTCAACTGTCAGTGGTCAGTAAAGAGGATTTCGGTTAACCGAGCGTCTCTTCCACTGATAGCTGATGGTCTCCGACAGCCGATAGCCACTAAAGGAGTTGGATTTATGTCAAATCAAACTGTTCAAATCCGTGCCGCTCGACTCGTTGACGGGGTAAGCACATCCAGCAAAACGGATCAGGCGATTCTTGTGACCGATGGACGGATTGATACCGTTGGATGTCAAGAAGAAATTGAGAAACGAACACCACCTGACGCGCAACTTATCGACCTCGGGGACGCGTATCTTGCGCCGGGTCTCATTGATGGGCATACGCATCTGAGCCTTGCAGGCGATGGACGGAACTACGTTCAGATGTTCTCTGAAACCGATGAGATGATGGTATTGACGGGTGCGATGAACCTGCAACGCCACCTTGCCGCAGGGATTACGACGATCCGTGAGCACGGCGCGAGGAATAAGGTCGGTTTTACACTCAAGGAAGGACTGGAACGCGGTTATATTCCGGGTCCCCGCACCTTAGTGAGTGGACGACCTATCACCTGTACAGGTGGACACTTCCACATGTGTAACGAGACAGCGGATGGCGAGGCTGAGATGCGCCGCTCGGTCCGTCGATTAGTTCACGAAGGGGCAGATTATATCAAGATCATGGCATCAGGCGGTGGGACTGCTGGGACGATTCCTGGACGCGCCAGTTACTCTGTCGCCGAGTTGCACGCCGCTGTCCACGAGGCGCATCACTTCCATCGACTCACGGTGGCACATTGCCGCGCGAAGGAATCGATGGTACGAGCGGTTGAAGCAGGAATTGATTTGATGGAGCATGCCGAATTTCTCGATCCGGACGGCGAACTCCGTTTTGATCCAAAAATAGCTGAGATGATGGCGGAATCCGGTATCTGGATTAGTCCGACCCTTCAAGCGTGGACAGGTTATCCACGCATCGTTGAACTCCGTACGAAACGTGACACCGATACGATTTCCGGTGATGAAATGACCGAATTGCAACGGCTTGAAGCGCGGGCAGAAGTGCGCTTAGATGTGATGCGCCGCATGCTCGACTACGGACTCCACGAACGGATTGTTCCGGGCACCGATTCAGGGGTCGGCAATCTCGCATTCGGTCATCTCGACTACGATTTGCAATTGCTTGTCCAAGTCGGGTTTACACCTGCGGAGGCATTCATCTCGGCGACCCGTATCTCCGCTGAAGCGATCGGCATGGCAAATGACATCGGGACCATTGCACCCGGTAAGATCGCCGATCTCGTTGCTTTCGAGGGCGATCCTACGAATGATGTAAATGCTTTTAGCCGAGTAACTGCAGTATTTCAAGCGGGGCAACGCGTGAAATGAGCCACAATATGCAGTCAAACATTGGCCACACTCTCATTCAGCAATTGTTAACTGAGGCTCAAAGAGACAGCGTGCAAAAGTTGGTCGTGGGTGCTGTCATCTGTAAAAACAACAAATTCTTGCTCCTGGAGCGAGTGCCTTCTGACTCTATGGGTGGATTTGTTGGGATTCCAAGTGGTACCGTGGAGACGGGGGAAGACCTACTCACAGCACTCGCCCGGGAAGTACAGGAAGAGACAGGACTTCTCGTAACATCAGTTCTTGAGTATCTCGGATCCTTTGATTGGACATCCAGTTCCGGCAAGAAAACGAGACATTTCAACTTTTTTGTTGAAGTTGAGGATGGTGAAATCAAACTCAGTTCTACTGAACACCAAGCATACTATTTTGTGGAGTTTTCTGGTGAAAATTTCACAACGCTTAACATCTCAAACGAGACAAAAGAGGTTCTCAGGATTGCGGCACAACAGTAGCTTAAGCACTTGGTCAGATCAAAACTCATAGATGTCAGCACGCTCTTTCGCGACCTTATGCCTCACAAGTGCTTGTAGGTCTTCTGGCATCCGTGAAAAGGTCTCAGGAAAAACGGGTTGATGGCCACCCTCACGCATTAGATTCCACCACGCGGGATAGTAAGCGATATTCAACGCCATACGATGTTGATCGTCTGTTGTGTTCGCACCCTGTCCGTGCCATGTACCGCCGTGCCATAATAGCACAGAACCGCGCTGTCCGCAGACAGACACCGGATGACTTTCGGCAATATCGGATTGTGTCGGTCTACGCCGTGCGCGATGGCTAAACGGTACGACGAGTGTCGCGCCGTTCTCAACGGTAAAATCCGTTATCATCCAGATGGAATTAATCATCCACGGCGTTTCGGGAAGGCGCGCTGGCAGATCATGTGTTGAATCGGAGTGTATACCACCTTGCGGGGCACGTGGTTTGACCCATTTCGTGCAAGCCTCACCCAACCGTACACTGTCGCCGAGAAAATGGCGGACGACCTGTAGCACCTGTGGATGCGCGATGCACTCCCAACACATCTCATCAAGGTTGACCACACCGAAAAGCGTTTGATACAGTTCATCATTTGGGTCTTGAAAAGCCTGTCGATTTGCTGGGTCTCGGTGGAGTTGAAAATACGTCTCTGCCATTGCGTCTGCTTGTGCTGCCGGGATCGCATCTTCAATCAGGCAGTAACCGAATGTTTCGAGATGCTCTATTGCGTCTTGTTGTGCCATTTATGAAACTCCTACCCTTTTCGGAGAATCTTTCGGTATCAGTACGTCCTTATTCTATCGTCTATCTGAAGTAACCAATCAATGCGAGGGCTGTCCTGAAAAGCGTATTGGCTATTTTACCACGCTTTATCGTGTCAGAACAAGCGGAAAAATTACGAATTTTCAAGACCATATAAAATTTAAGTTGTTGAACAGGTTTCAGCGGATCCTTGTTATAATTGAACTTGGTCGTTAGACATCAATATTTCGGAGATAAAATCAATGCAGGAAAAAAATGAAGTTGAAATTGGGGAATGGCATCGACTTGTGAAAGATGCCTATAACTCACTGGAGTTTCTGGTCACGATGCATTACCTTCGGGAACACCTGCCTGAGACAGGTAAGATTTTGGATGCAGGTGGCGGACCTGGACGTTATACGCTTGAACTTTGTCGAGCAGGCTATGATGTCGTTCTCTTGGATATTGACCCAACGTACACGGCTTTTGCTGAAGAAAAAATCAAATTAGAACCGAAACCCGTTTCAGATCGATTGATTGCGTCGGTTGTTGGAGATGTCCGAGACCTCTCATGTTTTAAGACGAACGACTTTGACGCAGTGTTGTGTCTCGGCGGTCCGTTAACATATATCAGTGATGAAACCGAGCGAATCCAAGCAACCTCTGAATTGGTTCGGGTCGCTAAACCTGGGGCAATTGTCTGTATGAGTGTTATGGGATACTTGGCGATGCTGCGTACCGTTCTCAGTCGTGTAAGTGAGGAGTTGATAATGCCGCAGTACTGGGAGTTAATAAGGGAAGGAAAAGGGAACAACCTCGTTCAAGATAGTCTATGGCATTTTTTTCGGGCATCTGAACTTCAACAACTTGCCGAATCGTGTGGATTGACGACACTGGAAATGGTGGGATGTGAGGGGCTCTCAACAGGTTTATTTGAAGCGACCAACACGGTGGCGGAAGATCCAACAAAGTGGGAACGTTGGGTGGAATTAGTTTTAGAAACAGCGACAGAACCCGCTATAGTGGACATGGCTGCACACATCTTATATATTGGTCGGGTCGGCTAAAAATTATCCAACCCTCATCCTTTTTTATTTGAAAACACCAACATAAATCTGTTTTCTTCTATTTGTACTACCTCTTCTAAAGGGAGATGTTTTTCAACAATGTACTTAGCAAAGGCAACTGTCCAGAAGTACCATGGCGACGCGTACGTGCCTTTGTCTGGAATTGTACGACTTCCTCCTATCAAACCGGTCTGGACATCGTATCGCTCTGGAAGAGTTTCCTCCCCTGCACTTTTGATTAATTGATCTTGCATAGTTAAAACGAAAATACCGTTATCCGATAGTATCCGTTTGAGCTGGACTGATAGGCTCTCCAGTGCCTGGTAAGGTAAGTACCCAATGTTGTGCGGGAGCAACGCAAAATCGAAAGAATTCTCTTTGTAAGGTAGTGCAGCCATATCCCCGATATTAAACTGACAGCGACTCTTTCTTTTCTGTGCCACCTTTTTGGCGTGGAGGAGTGGAATCTCTGCGAAGTCAATACCGGTTGCTATTGCGCCCATATCTTCCATGGCAAAGGTAAACCGTCCTGCATTGCAGCCTAAATCTAATGCACGCATGCCGGACTTTATCAGTTTGGGTAGGTGGTCTTCATACCTATCGACAGCAAATTGCGATCTCGGATCATCAGGATCGGTTGTCGGGTGGACACCTGCCGCATTGTAATGTTTCCGAGTTGCATCAAATGTGCTCATACATTTCTTTCCTTCAAATATGGTTTCAGTGTTATAATGTAAATGAGTTGAATGGTATATGTCAAACATTTTGACATAATTCATCGCGTTAGACAAGAAAAAATTTACTGTGGAGGAGTTCCGCAAATGCTATCAACCGAAAACATGGGAGGCGTTGTCGTCACGCCGAGCCAATTGAGCGATATGCAAGCGGGTGACTATATCCTACATGCCCGCGATGGTGTGCTGAACAAGGTTCCGGTGGAGAAAATTCGCCTGCCTTTAGACCCACAGGCGCATTATCAAGGGTTGAACCTCGTTTTAACTCCCGGTGGGGTTATCTATGCAGTGCAGCAGACTATCATCTCCAAGTCCACAGATGGTGGTAAAAGTTGGGAACACCTCAATAGAGATCCATCAGCGTTCGGTTTCAACGGATGGTTGTTGCAAGCCAATCGTCGCGGGCAGCTGATTAATGTGAATCAACCGGGCGAAGAGCAACCAATCACCGTTTGGGTGTCCGACGATGAGGGTGAAACGTGGGAGCGGACAGGCGAAATAGACGTTGCACCATTTCAGAAGACCGTCGCTGGTGCAAGCCTGACGCGCCTCAGCGATGGGACGCTCCTGCTACCAATCAAAAGACGTGATGACCCGTTTGAGGAAGGCACGAATCCAACTTACGTCTTCGTTTCCGATGATGACGGATACACCTTCTCAAACCGCTTCTTCTTGTCAGATTACGGCAATGAGGTCAACATCGCAGAACTTTTCCCGGGGCTGCTGCTTGGTGTCATCCGCTACCAACCGGGACCACCAGATCAACCGCATACGAACAAAACAGTTTTCCTCTCGGATTCAACGGACAACGGCGAAACATGGACGGATCTGCGCCAATTGACGAGTGTACATGGACAGTGTCACGGTGCAGCGGTTGGGCTTTCTAACAACCGCGCTGTTGTGGCGTATGACCACCGTTATCCAAGAGAACTCGGCAGTGGTCGCGCGATGGTAAGTGATGACAACGGCAAAAATTGGCATGATGAAGTCTACTATCTCTGTCACGGACACGTCGCTGGTTTCCCGCGACACATTAGTTTAGATGGCGAAGATATATTGACCTTCATCGGCTCCTGCTATGGCGATGTGAGTAAATGGGAGAACGCCACAGGAAACTCGCACTTCTGCATCATCCGGTGGCAACCGGTTTAGGACAGCAACTATGAAGATTACCGGATTTGAGACGATACCCATCCAAGGTCGCGCAATGGTCCTGAAAATGTTTACTGACGAAGGGATCATCGGCTACGGCGAACCGATGAACTACGAACATTGGCGTGTTGTCGCCCAAGCCGTGGACGACATGGCGGAATACCTTGTCGGTAAAGATCCACTACAGATAGAAGACCACTGGCAAGCGATGTACCGGTCAAGCTACAGCCGGAGTATGCCGGTATTGGTTGGTGCACTGAGCGGTATTGAGATGGCGATGTGGGATGTCTTCGGCAAAGTCGTCGGGATGCCAGTATGGAAGCTCTTAGGCGGTTCGGTACGAAAGCGGATCCGTGTCTATACCGGTATCGGCGGTACAACACCTGAGGCGTGTGCAGAGAGTGCCAGAAAAGCAGTTGCAGCCGGATTCCGTGCTGTGAAAATGGGTGCTTCGCCACAACCTGTAAGATTTGTAGATACGCCGAAGGCAATTGACGTAATGGTGGCGAGAGTCGCGGCAGTCCGCGAAGCAGTGGGTGACGAGGTAGACATTGCGGTTGATCTACATCGACGGTTAAGCCCAACAATGGCAATGATTCTCGTGAAGGAATTAGAACCCTTTCGGCTCCTGTTCGCTGAGGAACCGTGTCATCCAGAAAATAATGAACCGCTATTGGCACTATCTCAGTCCACAACAGTCCCGATCGCTACGGGCGAACGGCATTTAACACGATGGGGTTTCAGAGAGGTAATCGAACGTGAAATGTGCGCGATTTTGCAACCGGACGTCCGGCACTGCGGCGGGATATTGGAACTGAAAAAGATCTCAGCAATGGCGGAAATTCACAATATGGCAGTCGCTCCGCATAACGCCGCCGGTCCCATCGGAGTTGCGGCATCGGTACACGTAATGGCAACAGTGCCGAATTTGTTGATATGCGAGGGTGGACACCGACGTGGAGAAGGGCTATTTTCGACCCCTTTGGTATTCAAAGATGGATTCATCGAATTACCAACAGTTCCGGGACTCGGTGTAGATATGGAGGATGCGGCTATCGAAGCGGTTCGAGATGAGACATTTCGTTTACGTGGGATGTTCCGGCACTCAGACGACGGGGCTTTCGCTGACTTCTAACAGCGATTCCTCACATCGTGTTGTCTCGATCGGTCGGGCGTGTGGAAAGATTTGTTTTCGGTGGAATATCATAAGAGATGTAGCCACAGCGCGGACAACGCAATTCAAGTTCAACGAGGTTTCTGATTGTACCTGTTTTTTCGGGTTTCCGTCGGGTTTGACATTGCGGACACCGAACAGCGCGGAATTCATCGGCATCGCTTCTACCAAAGTATGCGCCTATCTTAAACAAAACAAGCAGTAACACGACGATAAAAACACATACAAAACTAAAAATGAGAAAAGGCAAGAATGTTGGCATGTTGCTTTCCTCAAAATCTGTGTTAATCTTGCAACAGTATTAGCGGTTTAATTGACTCCTGACGATAGGTAGTTTCTGAAATGGTATCGGCAAAAAAAGGAGCGAAAAACGCATCAGCGGTGTCCAAAAACGTTGGTAGGTTGAGTCCCATATAGTTTCCCGATGTATCGGTACATTCGGCAACGACTTGTCGTAATTTATCGCGCCCAGCGGTAGAAAGTGTGCGTAGCGGACGTAGCATTCGTGTATGGTACTTAATCATGGATGCTGATATTTGAATTAATCCTTGAAGGAAAAGGCGATACGTATCTTCTGCTTGGTGCCATAACCCTTCCCACGCCTCATGTGCCTCCCACCAATAGGCAAAGTTGTATAGATCTACACCGTAGAGGTAATCCTCATTCTGCTGCCAGAATTCTGGTGGCAGCGGGTCAGCATCGTGTTCCTCTGCCAAGCCATAACTGTGTCCGCTTGGGTCGCGAATCGGATGCGGTGTGACACCCGGTATGTGGCGATACGGTGGAAAAGGTTTTTGTGGGCAGTATCGCTGCCAATTTGGATCAAAAGGTTCAGGTTGTTTTTTAATTATTCCTTGCGGTTAAACGACGGGATTTGTGCTTTGACGGTTTTCGCTTAAGTCCGCCCTCCACTATGTTACGCTCTGCCGATCCCAATGTAATGAAAACCTGCGGTTCTCGCTTCCTCTGGCGAATAAACGTTGCGTCCATCAATAAGAATTGATGTTTTCATCTGTTTAGCGAGTCTACGGAGTTCCAACTTATGATAGGAGTCCCATTCGGTAACAAGTACCAGCGCGTCAGCATCGTAAGAAAGTTCGTATACATCTTCTGTGAATTTCAGTTCAGGAATAGTTGCGTTTTCTCTGTGCAAAGCGGCTTGTGCATTCGGAATAGCGATCGGATCGTGTGCCCGAACAGTTGCCCCTGCTGCAATTAGTTCTCGAATAATGTCCAATGCGGGTGCTTCGCGAACGTCATCTGTGTTTGGCTTGAAGGCAAGTCCCAAAACACCGATGATTTTACCTTTGAGCGTGCCTAATGTGCTATATAACTTTTCAACGATGCGCTCACGTTGACGAAAGTTAACAGTTCGCGCTGCCTCGGTAATCGGCATTTCATATCCAGATTGCGCTGCGACCCCTAACAGTGCTGCTGTATCCTTGGGATAGCAACTCCCACCCCATCCGAGACCCGCTCGTAGAAACTGACTTCCGATACGCGCGTCAAGTCCGATCCCGCGTGCGACCTCTGTTACGTCTGCATCAACTTCTTCACAGAGTCCAGCGATTTCATTGATAAAACTAATTTTAAGGGCGAGAAATGTGTTCGCTGCATATTTAATCATCTCGGCACTGCTTGGATCCGTTGTCATCATCGGTGGGAGGTGGTAAGCGGATGGACGTGGAAATTCACTCGGTGGATCAAACGTTTGTTCAAGGATGGGTTGATAGAGATGTCGTAAGGTATCAATCGCTTCATCGCTGTTCGCACCGACGACAATCCGATCTGGATAGAACGCGCCTTGCAACGCCAATCCCTCCTGCAAAAACTCAGGGTTTGAAGCAACAGAGATGTTCCCTCGAGCACCACGCGCTGAAAAGACATTCTCTACAACTTCCACAACACGTCGATTTGTGCCTATCGGAACTGTAGATTTGACAACAAGCGTATAATGTCTATCGGGTAGGCAGACCTGTGCGACTTCTTTAGCGGCTTGTTCCACATGTCGCGTATCTGCTTCACCGTTCTTCTTCGGCGGTGTACCGACAGCAATCAGGATCAGTTCCGCTTCTGGGACAACTTCCGCTACACTCGGTGTGAAACGGATCGTGTGCTGTACCTCATCAAGCAGACTTTGGATGCCCGGTTCATGGATCGGGCTTTTTCCTTCCTGCAAAAGGCTTAGTTTGCTTTCATCTTTGTCCACTGCGGCGACATCATGATTGAGATAAGAGAGTACCACAGCTGTGGTCAAGCCAACGTACCCTGTTCCTATAATTGCAGTTTTCATTTTATAATATTCTGGTCTCCTCACCGATCGAGTGTCTGAGATTTGGATAGTTATAAATGTGCAGTAGAGTTAAAAAGTATCAACAGCACGGATGTTCTAATGAGAAGATACTCAACTTGGTATGAATTCAACAACTTCAAGAACTCTTTGGAGTCGTTCGGTAGTTGGATCGTAGCCATAGTTAATCTACCGCATTAATTCGAGGGCTGCCATACGTTCTTGTGGCGTTTTAGAATGCCAATATGCTTTGTCAGCGTCATCGGCTTCTTGAAAAGAGGATAGTACAGAGAACTCTTCCTTATCCATTCTAAAAGGGTCAATTGTACGCATTGTTCTTATACTCCGTCTACTTACTACACCACTGGCGGTTCAACCTTTTCTAACAGCCCATTGATAATATCCAAACTCGTGATACCGTCCGCTTCCGCGTTAAAATTGGTTAAAATTCGGTGGCGCAGGACAGGTACAGCGACTGCTTTGATATCCTCATAAGCGACATGATAGCGTCCTTGAAGAATAGCGCGCGCCTTTGCACCCAATACGAGATACTGTGATGCCCGCGGACCTGCTCCCCATTGCACCCAATCCTGAACAAACTCAGGAACATCTGAAGCAGGACGCGTCTGCCGACTCAATTCCACTGCATAATCCACAATCGCCTCGGCGATAGGTACCTTCCGCACGACCTGCTGTATTTGCAGTACCTCTTCTCCGGTGACAACAGGGTTTATCTCGGGTTCATAAGCCGCCGTGGTCGTCATCACAATGTCTTTTTCGGCAGCTTTATCGGGATAGTCAATTGTGATATGGAACATAAACCGGTCGAGTTGTGCTTCCGGTAAGGGGTAAGTCCCTTCCTGTTCAATCGGGTTCTGAGTTGCTAAAACGAAAAACGGACGTTCCAATGGATATGTTCTGCCGCCTGCGGTGACTTGGTATTCCTGCATTGCTTGTAGAAGCGCAGCTTGTGTTTTAGGAGGTGTCCGGTTAATCTCATCAGCAAGGACAACGTTAGCAAAGACAGGTCCTTTGATAAAGCGGAAGGCGCGTTTTCCGGCTTCACCTTCCTCAATAATATCGGTGCCGATAATGTCCGACGGCATCAGGTCTGGTGTAAATTGGATTCGGTTGAAAGGGAGTTTGAGAATCTGCGCGAATGTACTGATTAATAGGGTTTTCGCTAACCCTGGCACTCCTACAAGTAGGCAGTGCCCCTGTGAGAAGAGTGCGATAAGAAGTTGTTCAATAACTTCATTTTGTCCGATGATTCGTTTTCTCAGTTCGTTTAAAATATTTTCTTTTGCCGTTTTCAAAGATTCGGCGGTTTCCATATCCGTTGTGGCTTGTGTTGTTGAGATGTCATTTTTCATAAAAAATAGCCATCAGCGGTCAGCAGTCAGCAAGAGGGTTGCCTCGCAGTGAGAGTTCACCAGAAAACCTACTTACTGATAACCGAAAGCCGTTCCTTTCAATCGTTTGAGACCTTCCATACTTGAAGTCCGTCAACATCGAAGTTAACATCAATAACTTGCGCACCTGCTTCTTCAAGTTTCTGACGGACACGATGTTCGCGCGTGGGTTCGCAGTAAAAAAGTAGACACCCACCGCCGCCAGCACCACAGGCTTTCCCGCCGATAGCACCGTGCGTCATGGCAATTTTAAAGAGGGATTCGATCTGTTCATTTGTGACAGAGGGGTGTAACTTTTTTTGATTGTACCAATTTTGGGTGAGGAGTTCGCCGAATTCAGTTAAGCGACCACGCATAAGTGCTGTTTTCGTCGCTTCGGCGGTGGCTTTAAGAGTGTTCAATGCATCTCGGACACTGGGTTGCCCGCTCTTATAAGCATCGGTCACATTCTGATGTATATTACCAGAGAGGCGGGACTTTCCAGTATAACAGAGTACAAGGTTCTTTTCGAGTTCGCAGCGGATGTGCGGTGGAAAGCGTAAAGGCGAGGTTTTCACCTCTTCTCCCTGAAATTCCATGAAGTGAATTCCACCGATCGCGCTTGCGTAATGATCCTGTTTCCCACCTAAGATACCGAGTTCATGACGTTCGATATTGCTCGCCATATCCGCATATTCATAGGGGAGGTAGGTAGCGTCCTTAAGTGCGCCGAGTACACCGACGAGCGCGACACCCATTGCTGCAGAAGTACCTAAGCCACTGCCCGGCGGTGCAGTGGACTGCGTAATCAGATCGAAACCGCCAATCTGTATGGACATCCGCCGTACAGCCGCCTTGACTAAATCAATGTTCCCGTCATATTCGAGTTGACGTATATCATCGGCTTCAACGGATGTATCAAAATCTGCAGAATAGATACGGATGCTCTTATCTAAAACACGCTGCAGTTCAACGGAATCATCGTGTCCCACCTGGCGTTCACAACGAAGAGTCGCATAAGCGTATCGATTAATCGCCCCGTTGACGACAAGCCCTTTTGAATCCTCAGTAAAGAGGGCTACATCGCTCCATCCACCAGCAAAGTCAATTCGGACTGGAGCTCTCGTTCGGATTAACATGACGAGTCCCCTGACATCAGTTTTTAGCGAACGCACCTCAAAGGTGTGCCTCGGAATGATGCGGATAAAGATCGCAAAAGGCTCCTACAAATGATTGCAGATAAGAGTATAGTATTGAAATATAGTGCTAAAACAGTCTCTATAGAGCCTTTTATAAATAGGGGTAACATGGAAAAGCCGCAGCTGTCCCTTTATTAAACAAGGAGGCACAGCCCAGCGGCTTTTCCAGAAACTGAGCGAAAGAACCGCTGGTTTTTAGGCGGCAGCGTCGCGAAGTTTCTTGCCAGCTTTGAAGACAGGGACTGTCTTTGCCGGAATATCAAGCGGATCCCCAGTCTGCGGGTTGCGACCTGTGCGGGCTGGTCGATGTTTGGTTTCAAATGTTCCGAAACCAATTAATCCAACGGAGTCGCCGTTACTCAAAGCATCACAAATAGTCGCACCCATAGCATCAACAGCGGCGTTTGCATCTTTCTTGCTGAGGCCAGTCCGTTCAACGATGCTGTTGACGACATCGCTTTTCATTAATTTTGCCATGTCAAATGTTCCTCTAATTTTTAGTCCGAACAAGAAAACGCTGCTATTTCCGAAAAGAATCCGAAAGTAGCGGTTCTTACGCCTCGGACCTAAATTTGGATTTAACAAAAAACTAATAGTAATAATATTATACTATACAGATATAGATATGTCAAGATAAAATTTCGGTTAGGGTGGAAATTAACCGGAATTATAGGATTAACTGGAAATTATAAGTAAAAACTTAGGCTTAACCCTAAATCTCTCTATTAGAGCGAAGGAAAATCTAATAAAGTCAACTTGACATAATACATGAGTCTCTTAAAATTAATACCATAGATTGTGCTATTTGTCAAGTTTTTTTACTTTAAGGTGGTGAATTTTCTGACGCATACGCAATTTATACCGAAATATTTGCTTAAAGTGCCTGTTTATGGTAGAATTATATTACAAAAAGCCTGAATCAGACAATAGAGGAAAATATCAGAAATGCGTGAGAGTTATCGTGTCGCGGTTGTAGGTGCAACGGGGGCTGTCGGCAATACTATGCTGCAGCTTCTTGAAGAGCGATCGTTCCCTATCGCTTCCCTCAAACTTCTGGCATCGCACCGTTCTGCTGGCGAAATCCTGTCCTTTAAAGATACCCCTATTATTATTGAAGAATTGACGCACGATTCATTTGAAGACGTAGATGTAGTGTTCTCATCAGCGGGCGCGTCTGTCAGTCGCGAGTTCATTCCGACCGCTGTAGAAAAAGGTGCGCTTGTTATTGACAATACCAGCGCATTCCGTATGGACGCAGCCACACCGCTCGTTGTTCCAGAAGTCAATATGGATGCTGCGCGTACACACAATGGACTCATAGCCAATCCAAACTGCTCCACTATACAAATGATGGTGGCACTCAAACCGATTTACGATATTGCTGGTATCAAACGGATCGTTGTTTCCACCTACCAGAGCGTCTCTGGTAAAAGCGGACGTGCTGTTATGGAGCTCGTCCAACAAACGACTGAAGCACTAGAAGGCAAGCCGGTTACTTTAGATAAATTCCCGCACCAAATGGCGTTCAACGTCTCATTTGATTGGCCCTTCTTAGAAAGCGGCGACAACGAAGAAGAGGTCAAGATGATCAACGAGACCCGGAAGATACTTGAGGACGATACGATTGGTGTCTCTGCTACAACCGTCCGAGTTCCAGTCTTCTTTGCACACTCCGAATCAATAAACATTGAGACGCATGAAAAACTCACGGCAGCCCAAGCGAGAGAATGCCTCGCCGCTGCTCCCGGTGTGAAACTTGTGGACGACCCGAGCAACCAACAGTATCCTCTCGCCGTGGATGTCGCAGGTGAAGATGAGGTCTATGTAGGTAGGATCCGTGATGATGCTTCCATAGACAACGGTTTGAATCTTTGGGTTGTTGCGGACAACCTCCGCAAAGGTGCCGCCTTAAATGCTATTCAGATAGCTGAGAACCTGCTGTCCATTTAATAGAAAAACATGGAACTCAACCTTGCCACGCTGCCGGGCTACCTGCGTCAACGATATGCTGAAATTCGTATATTTGAATCGGAGACGGAACTCCATATAGAAGAGATTGGCGATGGAAACCTTAATATAGTTTATCGTGTCTGGGATGCAGAGCGTCCAGAACGTTCGCTTGTCTTGAAACACGCGCCGCCCTACATCAAGATATTAGGTCCCGACTATCCGCTGTCCACAGAACGCTTGACGTATGAATCCCGCGCCCTTGACGTTTACAATCAGTTAGCGAGTGGTAGTGTCCCCGCACAATACAATTTTGATGCGGAAATGGCAGTCATAGCCATGGAGGACCTTCGAGATGCCAGCGTGCTACGTGATGACCTAATCGCAGGGCGCGTAGATATCGCTATCGCTGAACAAATTGGGCGATTCATGGGCAGCGTTCATAGCCATACACACATCGAGAATCTTGACAGCGGAGCCGTTCAGCAGTATAAGCAGCAATTTGCGAACACGACCATGCAGGCGATAACTGCTGATTATGTGTTCACCTTCCCGTATACTGAACACGAAACGAATTTCTGGACACCCGGATTAGAACCTGATGTCCAGCGACTGAAAGCAGATACGGATTTTTTGGTGCAAGCGGCACACCTCAAACAGATTTTCCTGACAATGCAGCAAACCGTAACCCACGGGGATCTGCACACGGGGAGCGTCCTCGTCCAAAACGATACAGCGAAAGTTATCGACGCTGAATTTGCCTTTTACGGTCCGCCGGGATTCGACCTCGGATTATATTGGGCAAATTACTTCTTATCCTATTTCTCGCACCAAGACACTTTAGACGTGCAGTCGGCACTTAAAACAGCGGTTGTGCAAACTTGGCACACCTACACGACTGAATTCGGAATGGCTGATGCTACCCTGAAAGCACAGACATTACAAAACATCTTCCATAACGCAGTAGGATTTACAGGACTGGAGATACTGCGCCGTCTTATCGGTGCAGCGCATGTTAAAGATATAGAAGGTATTACTGATATACCACGAAAACTAAGCGTGGAAAGGGCAGCACTTCAGTTCGGATTAACACTCGTTAAACAGCACCAATCCTTACGAGATGTCACAGCGGTTCTGGCGATGCTTTAATGCGCAACTGCAGCACTATTTTTACAATATTATGAGAGACTACTACGAAATCCTCGGTGTGAATCGAGGTGCCACCGCAGAAGAAATCAAGAAAGCCTATCGTAAACTCGCTGTTCAGTATCATCCGGATAAGAATCCCGGTGACAAAACGGCGGAGGAGAAATTCAAGGAGGCATCGAACGCGTATTCCGTACTCTCCGATCCGGAAAAGCGACGCATGTATGATATCCGCGGGCACGCGGGTGTTGAGGGTATGGGGTTTGAGGGGTATCGGACGATGGACGATATTTTCAGTAACCTGAACCTCGACGATATTTTCGGACGCGGCGGATTCGGTAGTTTCGGTGGTTTTGGTGATGCGTTCGGCGATGCGTTTGGACAACGGCGCACGGCTGCGCCGCCTCGCGGACGTGATATCCGTATGGATGTCAGTATCCCTTTTGAGGACGCGGTGTTAGGCAGCAAGAAAGAGATGAATGTCCAAGGGAAACGTCTCACACTTACAATTCCACCCGGTATTCAGGACGGAAATACCTTACGTATTCGGGGTCATGGAGAATCTCTCGGTAATGGCATGTCGGGCGATCTGTTGGTGACAGTCTCGGTCCAATCGCATCCGACACTGACGCGTGAAGGTACTGATTTGCTGACGGATGTAAAGGTCTCCATGACAACAGCAGCGTTAGGCGGTTCCGTTCGGGTACAAACATTGACTGGAGATGTGGACCTGAAAATTCCGTCGGGTGCTCAACCCGGACAGCAGTTCCGCTTGCGCGGGCGCGGTGGCGTAGATGCCTCCGGCAGAAAGGGTGATTTGCGCGTCCGATTGGTTGTGGAAATCCCGAAGTCCTTGTCCCGAAAGCAGCGAAATCTCCTGAAAGAACTTGATAAGACGCTGTGACAAGTACAAACAAACCAGGACCATGGTAGTATTGGCTTTCTTTTGGTGCAACTCCGCGTAATTCGTAATTCAGACACTAAAAAACGTTGATATTCATCAACAAATCGGTGTATGATCTTTGTATGCAAAATATCTTACACGAACACGAATTCTTTGAAAACTTACCGCACAACCGATTCGATATTGTGAGTAAGGACATATTTGGGACGTTCACTGAAGATTTATTGAGGAAACTGACCAATATCCCCGGCCTGAAGTTCATAGAACAACTTGAGACAGAACTGCCGACCGTTGAGATACGGCGTATGGATACTTTGTCAAAGGCAGAGGTAAGCGGTAAAGAAGTTTTGGTGCATATTGAGTTCCAAGTGAGTCGTGAGAGTGCCCCAGAAATACTAAAGCGTAAGGTTGGCTATTTCGGAAGGTGCTTTGAAAGATATGGCTTGCCGATTTTATCTTTTACTATCTATCTCCGTTCAGATGCCGGTGGAAATGACCCGGGCGAGTATAGCCAAGATTTTCCCGGACACAATGTGCTAATAGAGTATCAAGTGGTCCGGTTGAGCGAGTTCGATGGACAATCCATTTTTGACACGGATCAGACCAGTCTGGTGGCGTTTACGCCGTTGATGCAACCCCCGGAGGGCGTATCCGAGGTTGGATGGATTGAGCAGTGTCATAAAATGACACTTGCCCTCCCACTTGCTCCGGATCTACAGAATAATTTATTGATATGGCAATGGATTTTGAGCGGTTTGATCGTTGATCCTGCCGAAATTCGTCATCTGTTGGAGGGACCTATGTTAGAATCATCAACTTACCGATACATCCTACAGCAAGGTATCGAGCAAGGTATCGAGCAAGGCGCACGAGAAAGCACTATTGAAGGCATTCTTGAAGCCTTGGAGATTCAATTCCGCGGGAGCGGTGCGCAAACATTAAAGCCGATGCTTGAATCCATTGAAGAGTTACAGCGTCTCAAAGATTTGCGACGCGCAGTGTTGCAGGTAAATAGCCTTGATGAATTCAAAACCCTTTTGGCATCAAATGGGAGTTGAACCTGCGTAGGAGAAATATGTATTCCTGTTTGTACGGAACCCTCTCTTATCCTCTATTATTTAGCGAAAACAGAGGATGTGGAGGTCTATCTTGAACGCGTGAGACAACTTGACGAGGCAGCAGAGCGGAAACAACTGCGGAATCCGCCACCTTTCGTCGTTGAATTGCGGGAACGTTTCGCGAAGGTTTCCCAAGAATTGCTTGAAGCGAAAAGAAGACCTACCAAATCGACAGATGTTCTATGAGACCTCGGTTTCTCCTCTAAAGGAATTGTGCAAATGTTATGAGAAACTTAGAAACAGTGTGGTGCTGCCAGCACTCGCGTTCCCAACCTCGTTATCCGTTCAAATTGTGTCTTGATTGTCGTGCGGAGGCACCATATGAAGCCATAGTGGTAGAGGCTGTTGTCAACTATTTTTCTAGGACTGAATTTCAAGAGTTTGTTATTGAGACGGAAAAATCAATTCGGATGGGGATAGAGCCCCGCCGAGCGGACATCGTACTTCTTGATGGTGAAGGACACTTCATTGCTATTGCAGAGTGCAAACGGACAGGAGTTGTAACTTATGGTCGTGAGCAGTTAAAGTCCTATCTTTGTGCAACCGATACACAGTTTGGTGTTTTTGCTAATAGCATAAACCCCGACGAGTGGGAATTTTATGAGAATTTGAGGCGAAATCAGTTCACTTCTATGGGACGCTCGCCCTTTCAAAGAAAGATCGCTACGTGGAGGACAATAGAATCTATTCGCGGGGAGAAAAACAAGTTAGATTGGGAAATCCAGAAGGCAAGTGACCAATACGCGCAAAAAACCCGTGAAATAGACTCCTCTTGTAAACAGTTAGATGAACTAAAGGAAAACATTAAGCGGAAGAACAAGCAATTCGCACAGATTGAAGAAGAGGTCGTCCCATTAAGGAAAGAAAGCAGCGACCTGAAAGAAGAAAACACTCGCCTCAAAGGCGAAATCACCCAGAACTCTAAAAGAGCAAAGGTCGTTGAGGGACTAAAGTTAGAATCTACTCACGACAGTCTAAGAAAATCCATCGACTTGTTAAGTAGTGAGAGAAATCAACTGCAAAATGAAATTGGAACGAAGGAGCAACAACGCTGGCGTCTATCAAAAAAAATCAATTTATTAAGGGAAGATGAGGATAAACTTGATAATTTATCCAGGGAAAACACGGACAAGCTCAAGAGAGCTGAAAATAAAATCAGATCTGAGCGGGGAACACTCGAAAGGGAGAAGAAAATTTGGAAGGATGGTGAAAAAGAACGTCAGAATTACAACGATTACTTAGAGCAGATAAACGCTAAACTAGAAAAAAGTATTAAGCATAAGAATGATGCAGTTCGAGATCTTGACAGGTTATCAAGATTAGATGAACTAGTAGTCTGTCACAATTATCTTGATAGTTGATCTAAAATCTGGTATCCTTAGG
>JAPPBX010000104.1 GCA_026702755.1 Candidatus Poribacteria bacterium
ATTTAACACAAGAGACTTGGATAAAAGCGTTTCGTGCCATCAACACCTTCCGCGCCGATGCTTCGTTTTACAGTTGGCTCTACCGCATCGCTGAAAACGTCTGTATCGACTACTACCGAAAACGGAAGGTAGCACACACCATCGAACCCATTCATGACATCAATGAACGCCGCATCACAGACACACACCCCTGTCCGAGCCAACACCTCGCGCGTCAGGAACTTCGACACCATCTTCAGGAGGCTGTTGCGCGCCTGACACCGACACGCAAACGCGTCTTTCTGCTATACTATGTTCATGAAATGCCCATCAAAACCATCGCAACCCGTATGAAACGTTCCGAAGGTACCATCAAGACACATCTCCGCAACGCACGCCTCCACCTCCGAGAACTCCTCACCCCTTACCTGGAAAATCAACACATTTCTTGGCTCACATGAACTTTCACAATCCCCATATCGCTTGAAAATGAGGGTCTATAATTCTGAATTTTGAAACTTGTATAAACCTATTTACGATAATTATGTCAAACAATCGGAATAAACACTTTTAATTGACAATAAACAGACAAAAAGTTCAGGAAAGTTCAGGAGGAAACATGCGTTTAATTGAAGGGCTATCTATTGGAATCTCCGCGATTCGCGCAAATAAGATGCGCTCTTTACTAACAATGCTGGGTATTATCATCGGTATCGCCTCTGTACTGGCAATGATCGCTATCGGTGATGGTGCCAAAGAAATTGTGATACAGGACGCACAGAAAATGGGCGGTGCAACCCGAATCACACTGTACCAAACATCATACAAACGAGAAAACAACAGATGGGTCCGCATCCGTAGCAATGAATACATGGAATACGAAGATGCGTTGGCTATTGAGGCAGAATGTCCATCTGTGAGCGCAGTCACGCCTCGAATTGCGGATTGGAGAGGCGTATTGATTCAAGGTCCAGACGGTAGTGAAACCCGTGCTGGCTATAACGGTGTAGATGCCAGTTATACAACCGCAATGGATTGGGATGTTCAAGAAGGACGCTTCATTACAGATGAGGATGTTCAGAACGCAGCAAGAATCTGTGTGCTGGGCGATGAACTCGCGACCGAGCTGTTTGGCACCAAATCCCCCTTAGGACAAGAAATCAAAATTGTCAAAAGGGTTAGCTACCGCGATCAATGGGGACGGAGAACGAGGCGGCGGTCCACCGAACGTCTCACGGTTGTTGGCACATTCATGCCGAGGGGCACAAGTCTCCAGTTCGGATGGAGTTACGATAACCTTGCCTTTATTCCTGTGTCAACTGTGCAAGAGCGTTTCACCGGGGACGATGAGGTGGGGAGTATTATGGTTTTCGCCAATAATGTTGACGCGGTCCCGAAAGCGATCGAAGAGGTGAAAACCGTCATCAGAAAACGACATAGAAACCAAGATGATTTCGTTAGAATTCGGGCGATGCGTTCAGGCATGGCACAGTTAGAAAAAATCAGCAAGATGATTAAAATCGCCTTGGGCAGTATTGCTGGCTTCTCGCTTCTCGTTGGCGGCATCGGCATTATGAATATGATGTTAGTTGCTGTCACCGAACGCACCCGTGAAATTGGACTTCGGAAGGCACTCGGTGCTAAATCTTTAGATATCCTGGCACAGTTCCTCATGGAAGCTGTCATAATGTGTGGTGTAGGGGGTGCAATCGGCATCGGATTAGGTATTTTCGCTGGAGAAGGTATGGCGATGCTCGCCGTTAAAATCGCTAAAATCGTTCCCGAATGGCCCTCGGTAATCTCTATGCAGTGGGTGATGATTTCGGTCTCCTTCTCTGCGGCAATTGGTATCGCCTTTGGTATGTATCCGGCAATAAAAGCCTCCACCCTCCAACCCGTTGAAGCATTACGCAAAGACTAAAAAACTGGCTACCCAACCAGTATCTATTCTTACAGGCGCGCTTTCCAGGCGCGCCTTTCTTCATTGTCTCCATTCTCCAATCCCGAAACTCACAACCAATACACAATAAACGTGCGTTCAACATAAATTGGTAGGTTGGGTTGAATGGAATCTAACTGAAAACTGCATAGACAAGATAACCTTTGAACTCATCAAGAAACCTAAAATTACCAAAATACGAGTGAAACCCAACACATTTTCACACCGATAGTTTTGGGTGTTGGGTTTCGCTATTTCTATTTACACGGATAATCCATAGAAAATCGACATTTTCCGTATAAATCGGAAGTTTTTTGGTCTTTTACCGCTCAACCCAACCTACGATCACATCCATATTTTGTAATCGAACTCATATTAATAAACCTATTTTGCTCTACAACGTCAAACAACAATCAGTAACTACACCGAAAAAGACTGAGGAGAAAAATGCACATAGTTGAGGGAGTATCGGTTGGAATTTCCGCGATCCGTTCAAACAAAATGCGCTCGTTGCTGACGATGCTCGGAATCATCATCGGTGTCGCATCTGTATTGGCGATGATTGCCATCGGTGATGGTGCCAAAGAAATCGTGATGCGAGATGCCCAGAAACTGGGCGGTGCGAATCAGTTTACCATGTACCGTACATGGTATAAGCGGGAGAATAACAGATGGGTCCGTATCCGCAGCAACGAATACATGGAATACGGAGATGTATTGGCTATTGAGGCAGAATGTCCATCCGTGAGCGCAGTTACACCGAGAATCCCAGATTGGAAGGGTGTATTAATTCAAACTGAAGGCGGTGCTGAAACCCGTGCGGGTTACAATGGTGTGGATGCAAGTTATCAAACCGCAATGGATTGGGATATCAAAGACGGACGTTTTATTACGGATGAAGACGTTGAAAACGCAACAAAAGTCTGTGTCCTTGGCGATGAGGTCGCTGTCGCTCTATTCGGTGCCAAATCGCCTTTAGGGCAAGAAATTAAAATCGCAAAGGGGCAGGGCTATTACGACCGATGGGGTCGGAAAGAGGGCAAGCGATCCACGGAACGTTTTACCGTCGTCGGTACACTCGTGCCCAGAGGTAGAAGTCTACGGTTCGGGTGGAGTTTTGATAACCTTGTCTTTATGCCAATATCCACAACACAAGAACGCTTTACCGGCAACGACCGAATTCAGGACATTGTAATCTATGCACATACCATCGAAGATGTTCCACAGGCGATTGAAGAGGTAAAAGCCGTCATCAGAAAACGACATAAAAACCAAGACGACTTCATCAGAATTTTTGAGATGCGAGCAGGCATGGCACAGTTAGAGAAAATCAGTAAGATGATTAAAATCGCCTTAGGGAGTATCGCTGGGTTCTCACTCCTTGTCGGGGGGATTGGCATTATGAATATGATGTTAGTCGCTGTTACGGAGCGCACCCGGGAAATCGGTCTCCGAAAGGCACTCGGTGCTAAACCTCTGGATATCTTAACTCAGTTCCTAATAGAGGCGGTTGTAATGTGTGCTGTAGGCGGCGCAATCGGGGTTGGGTTGGGCATCTTTGCCGGTGAAGGAATGGCACTGCTCGCCGTCAAAATCGCTAAAATTGTCCCCGAATGGCCCGCCGTTGTTTCCATGCAGTGGGTCGTAATTTCGGTCTCATTTTCCGCTGCGATTGGCATTTCGTTCGGACTGTACCCCGCAATAAAAGCATCATCGCTCTCACCGATTGAAGCACTTCGTAAAGATTAAAATAGAGTTGTCCAGTTAATATAGGGAACGCTTTTCAAGAGTGCTTCACCGTATTAAATTTTTTCATTCCCAATTTCTTTATCCGAGAATTTACAATAAACAAACAATAAACCTATTTCACGCAATTGCGTCTAATCTAAATAGAATAGTTAACCCGACAAATGCCATAAGCACCGCGATTCGGAAATCGTTCTAAAAAGATTGCTACGAAAAAATCGAACTTTATTTACCCCTTTTTTGTCTAAATAACAAGCGTAGAAATATATTTAATTTGGAGGCATGAAATGCGTATAATTGAGGGGGTATCCGTTGGAATTTCCGCAATCCGTAGCAATAAACTGCGCTCTTTACTAACGATGCTTGGCATTATTATCGGTGTTGCCTCGGTACTTGCAATGATAGCGATCGGCGATGGTGCCAAGACCATCGTGCTACAAGATGCACAGAAATTGGGTGGTGTGAACCAGTTCACAATGTACCGTAGTTCTTACAAGCGCGTCGGAAACCGTTGGATGCCGAATCGTAGCAATGAATACTTTGAATATGATGACGTATTGGCAATTGAAGCGGAATGTCCATCTGTAAAGTTGGTCGTGCCGAGAATTCCAGAGTGGCGCGGTGTACTTGTTCAGGCTGCTGGTGGAGCAGAACACCGGACAGGGTATAACGGCGTAAATGCATCGTTTTCGGAAGCGATGGATTGGGACCTACAGCAAGGTCGCTTTATTTCAGAGGAAGACCTTGATAATGAAGCGAAGGTCTGTGTGCTCGGCTCTGAAGTGGTTGCTAATCTGTTTGCAGGTAAATCACCCATAGGAGAAGAAATTAAAATCGGCAGAGGTTCCGGAGGTCGTTTCGATCGGTATGGTAGAAGAGACCAGAAGCGGATAACCGAACGTTTTACCGTTATCGGGACCATGGAAAGCCGGGGACGCAGTCTACGGTTTGGTTGGAATTTGGACGATATGATATTCATTCCGATCACAACAACACAAGAGCGTTTTACCGGTAACGATAGAATTATGATGCTTTCAGTTCACGCAAACACTGTTGAAGAGATCCCACAAGCAATTGAAGAAGTAAAAGCAGTCATCCGGAAACGGCATAAAGGTCAAGATGATTTCTTCATGCTTAGGGATATGCGCGAAGGCATGGCGCAGTTGGATAAAATCAGTAAAGTCATAAAAATCGCATTAGGGAGTATCGCCGGATTTTCGCTGCTTGTCGGCGGCATTGGGATTATGAACATGATGCTTGTTGCTGTCACCGAACGAACCCGTGAGATCGGTTTACGAAAAGCAATCGGTGCGAAGCGTTTGGATATCATGGTACAGTTTCTAATGGAAGCAATTGCTATGTGTAGTGTAGGCGGTGTACTGGGCGTTTTATTGGGCATGTTCGCTGGCGAAGGGATGGCGTTGCTCGCTGTCAACATCGTCAAAATTGTTCCCGAATGGCCCTCGGTTATTTCCACAGAGTGGATATTGATTTCAGTATCGTTTTCAGCGATGATCGGTATCTCTTTTGGACTGTACCCAGCCATAAAAGCCTCTTCGCTCTCACCAATTGAGGCACTCAGGACTGATTAGGAGGGAATTTACATGAATTTGATAGAGTGTATTATACTCGGCATATCGAGTTTGCGACGGAATCCGCTCCGATCAGCACTGACGATTTTAGGGATTATCGTCGGTGTAGGTTCCGTTGTCAGCATGGTATCCGTCGGAGACGGGTCGAGTGCCATGGTTCTGCGGGAAATTGAGCGGACAGGCGGCACAAAAATGATCGAAATCTATAAGGACGATTGGGACAAACAGTCGGGAACCTTGAGCCGTGCAGCTGGCTCGGCAGTGCGTGGGAGAAGTCGATGGAGAAGAAACCGCGCCGAAGACCTGGAAACCGAAGATGCATTTGCGATTCTTGAGAGAGCCAGAGGGATCGTCAGTGTCGTTGCTGAAGACGATATGGGCGGCTGGAGCGTGAGCCACAAGGGTAGAACTAAAGAGTCACGCATCGTGGCTTCAACGGCTGGATACGACCGATCGCACAACTGGTACCCCTCAGAAGGCAGGTTTTTCACAGCGGAAGAAGTGGAAGCTGCCAGTAGTGTCGCTGTTATCGGTTCTAAAATTAAGGAAGAAGTTTTCCTCAACGAAGATCCTGTCGGAAAAGAGATTACGGCATCGCGTCCCTCTTATTGGCGCGGAAGAGGTGGACTTTATGAAGTTCGCCTAAAAGTCATTGGCGTTATGGAAGAAAAAGGCGATGCAATGGACACTTCCGGTTGGGATGACCGATTCATTATCCCGATAACAACGCTACAACAACGTTTTAAAGGTCGGAACGATGTTGAACGCATCCGCGTAGAAGCCGTTGACGTGGATACGATTCCGTTGGCTATAGCGGATACCAAACAGATCTTGGGAAGACAACACAACAACACTGGAGAAGAATATAACTATTGGACTGCTACAGAGGAATTGGCAACCGCCAATAAGGTTGGTTTAGTCATGAAGGCACTGATGGGAGGCATCGCCGGTATCGCACTCATGGTCGCTGGTATCGGTGTGATGAACATCATGCTCGTCTCCGTAACTGACCGGACAAAGGAAATCGGGCTTCGCAAAGCACTCGGTGCAACCCGCAACGACATTTTAGCCCAATTCTTGATTGAGGCATCGGTACTGACCCTTTCTGGTGGAATTATCGGAGCAATTGCGGGTGTGTTCATAGGGAAAGGAACAGCCGCCCTCATTTCCAAGTTTGTCTGGGAAGGAAGCAACTGGCCCTCGGTGATTTCATTCGGAACAATGGTTATTGCCTTACTCGTTTCTGTAGCTATCGGTGTTTTCTTCGGGCTTTATCCTGCCAACAAGGCAGCGAAGCTCACACCCGTTGAAGCACTGCGTACAGATTAGTCTATTTTATTAGTTATCAGTTAGCAGTCGTCAGTTAGCAGAGAAGAGCGTTTTGTTAAACGAAAACCTCTTAACTGACAACCGACAACTGACCACTGATAACTCCTATTCTATAGGAGGGATTACCCTTGAAGAAAGTAATTATTGCTGCCGCCGTTGTTTTAGTACTCGTCGTTGCAATCGGTTGGGCCTTCCTGGGTCGTGGCGGAAACGGTCAAGATCCAACGCAAGAGCAAAAAATTGAGGTCGTTGAACGCGGCGATTTCCAAATGCGTATCAGTGCAACTGGTAACTTGGAACCTCTCATCGACGTAGAGATAAAATCCAACGTGGAAGGTGAAATTATTAAACTCCATGTTAAAAACGGTCAGACGGTAGAGAAAGACCAAGTGCTGCTCGAACTCGACCCGGAACTCTACCAAGAAGAGAAAAAACAGGCAGAAGCCGATGTCGCAGCTGCTGAAGCACAAGTTACGCAAGCACAACTCAATATTAAACTTAAAGATGAGCGGCTTGACAGCCAACTCACGCAGGCTGACGCAGATTTGAAAATCGCTGAGGCAAATTTTGAGACCACCAAAGCCTCAACCATAACACAAGTTAGCCAAGCAGAAGCAAATATTCAGACAACCAAGAACTCGCTTGAACAGGATAAAATTGCCCTGGCGCAAGCCAAGATCGCCCTTGCACAGGCAAAAATTACGTTATCTGAAAACGAAGCATCACTCAGATCCGCAAAGGTTTCCTTGGATAACGCGAAATCAGAACTTGACCGGAACACGGAGCTCTATGACAAGAAACTGATTTCCAAAAAGGCATTGGAAGACTCACAAGCACAGCACGCCAATGCGGAAGTCCAACATGAAAATGCCAGTACACGGGTGGACTCACAGAAAGAATCGATCACTTCACAAGAGAAAACAGTAGAAATACGTGAGAGTGCCATTAATTCACGTGAGACAAACTTAGCAACCGAGGAAAAGAACCTTGAACACCTCAAAAACATGCGGCAGAAAGCAGAGGAGGAAGCCAAGCTCCGCGTCGAAAATTCCAGTACTCGGTATCAGGAACTCATAGAGACTTTCGACAATGAGAAATTGTTGACAAAACAATCCGAAGTCAGTGCTAAAGCAAACCGACTCCGACGGCAAAGTACGCTGAAAAATCAGACGGAACGGCTTGACTGGACCGTAATCAAGGCACCGATGGCAGGAGTCGTTACACTCCTTGAGTTGGAAGAGGGTGAAATTGTGACCTCTGGACGCTCCGCATTCTCGCAAAGCCCGCCCATTATGACCATCGTTGATCCGTCCAAAATGGTCGTCAAAACCTTCATCAACGAAGTCGATATGGAACGCCTCAGTCTCGATCAACGCGCAGAAATCAAGGTGGATGCCTACCAGACAAAAACTTATGATGGTAAAGTTTATGAAATTTCACCCAGTGGACAGGAACAAGATAATATCATCTCATTCGAGGTGATGATAGAGATTAGTGGGTCCCCAGCGGAACTCAAACCCGGCATGAGTTCAGATGTCGACATCATTACCTACGAGGAAAAGGATGTCTTGCTGCTACCGATCGATGCGCTTATAAATGAGGCTTCGGCAACCCTCACCGCTCAAGTTGATGATACCAAACCCTACAAGGTAAATCAACCGATTGAAGTCCAGACTGTCAGCGAGAAAATTTTCAGAGGCACTGTGTCAAACGTTGGCGCGAATGATGTCACCATCAGCCTTGACAGTTCACAACGCGGTATTCGTCCGGGTCCAACAACGTTGTCCCTTCTCGTGAAAGGTAAGAAGAAAGCAGACGGTGTGCGTGCCACAATCACAATGTCGAAAGGAAAATCTGTCATGTTAGATGATGGGGGTAAAGGCACACGTACAGGGATTGAAGTCGGTATGCAGAACGAAACACACGTGATTGTTAAAAGCGGACTTAAGGCAGGTGACCGCGTTGTGCTGCAGCAGCGGAAACCACAAGGTGGCGGATTCGGAAGGTAAAACAGTAGCTTTGTAGTCTCGATCTTCAGATCGAGACTACAGTTGAATTACCTGTGTATCATAAGCAAGGTAGGCGTTGTCTGGAAGTTCAATATCTACTTCTTTACACTGCTCCGGGAAATACCGATGATCTAATCGGTGCATAATATGTGTAAAATAGGTTTCCCTCGTTTTCAAGGCATCGCTAATTTCTAACGCTTCACCAACCGAGAGATGCGTTGGGTGTCTCGGATTAAAACTCAGCGCATCAATAACCAACACCTCAATCCCGTTTAATAAATCTTGTGACGCTTTCGGCAGTCGTTTCACATCCGGTAGATACCCGAAATTGTCGATACGATAGCCGTAAGTGTCAACGTTTCCATGCTCAACCGGAATCGGTGTAATGTCAAAACCCAGCAACGAAAATCTTTTATCTTTTTCAACGACATTTGGGAGTAGATGACCGACTCCTCCACCTTGGAACGTCTCCTTTGTGAACATATAATCAAAGTTTCGTTGTAGGATGCCCATTGTCTGTTCGGGACCGTAAATCGGCATATCCATCTGCTGTTTTCGGCACGGCATTACGATATCGTTGGTGCCACTGACATGGTCGGCGTGAGGGTGCGTGAAAATAACAGCATCTATCCGTTCAATCCGATTCCGGACGATCTGATCCATGAAATTAGGGCCGAGGTCAAATTGGAGGTTTTTTCCGTCTTTTTCAATATGGACCGATGAACGGGTTCGATAGTTTTTTGAACTAACATCCCGCGCGTCTTCACAGGTTTCGCAGTCGCATTTATACTCAGGAACGCCTGTTGAGGTGCCTGAACCCAAAATCGTAATCTTCATTTCTTATTTCTCAATTTTCTATAGTTTTTATATCTCGGAGGCGTGGTTTTCAGTTGTCGGTTTTCATGTAGAAGATCTTTTTCTTTCTGAGAACTGACAACCGATAACTGACAACTATTAAATGACTAAACTTACATCCCAAGAATATCTCGTTCTGGCTGATGTCATTGGCGACACACCAATGACAGTTATCTCTGCCTCCCGCTTGCAACAACGGATGTGCGATGCTTACATCGCTGGTTCGCTACCAGATGTTGATGCCGCCATCGTTTTTGACGCATACTGCTCGGACGAACCCGCCGGTTTCGGCACCGATGCCGATGCTCTGTGGCAACTCTTGAAAGCAACCGACGGATGGAGTTGTATCAACGTTGACAATTCCTGTGCTGCAGCTCTCGGCGCGCTTATTGAAGCGGACAGGGGCACATCCATCCGCTATTACGGTGATGTCTGTTACGCGCTCTTAGAGCCTGTCCACTGTTATCCAAACGAGAGCGTTCGCCGCTTGTCATTGGAAGATGTAGAACGTCTGGCAAAAGCCCCCGCAGAAATCCAAGGAAACGGTTACAAAACACACGAAGCCATGCTGACAGAAGGCATCGCTGCTGGAGCCGTTGTGGACGGGAACATTGTTGCTATTGCGCACACCTACGCTGAAACAAAGCTCCATGCCGACATCGGAGTTTCTACACTAAAGGCATGGCGTGAAAAAGGATTCGCCACCGCAGCGGCATCGGTCGTCGCACAAGAAATTCAGGCGAAAGGTAAAGTCCCTGCCTGGAGTTGCGGTGAAGACAATATCGCTTCACTTCAGGTGGCACAAAAATTGGGCTTCACCGAAGTCGCACGGCGCACCTACGTTATTCCCACCTCACCAGAATAGCACTTGTTTACCCAAGGGCATCGTCTACCTTGTTGATAGCCGCTGCCATCAACCGCGCGTGCTCCTCCTGCATATTCACGTTAAACCCAAACCGTAGTGCGCGACCGAGGATAGACAACGTTTGCGGACACATATCCGGTGAGTATTCAACATCTCCTTTATAACGCGGATCCTTCCACGGGTATCCAGACGCGTCCGGAGAATGCTTGAATAGGATCGAATCCCAATAGGTATAGATATGCCGGTCGGGAAAGCCTTCATTGTAAGCAGTTCCTGCGTTCAGTCCTTCTGCCTTGAGTGCCTCAGCGTACTTCTTGGCGAGTTCCAGATCGCGCACAATAATGGCGGCACTAATACCGCACTCACCAGTCGGATCATCGACGTGTTGTCGAATATAACCTTTCGGATTCTCAGCGAGTTCCGCCGTGAACGCCTTTTTGAGTCGGCGTGTATGTCCCAAGATGTTCTCTAATTTTGAGAGTTGCACGCGTGCGATCGCCCCTAAAATCTCACTCGTCCGGTAACACTGCCGTGAGAAGGGTTTATTCTGCCATTCAGAATCGCTCATCCACATCGGCAAACCGGGTTCTGCTGCGAATGCTGCACGTTCATAGACATCGTAGTCATCACTAAAGACGAGTCCACCCTCCCCACAAGAAATCACCTTGTAGTAGTTGAGACTCCACGCCCCTGCATCTCCCCATGTTCCCGCATATTTACCCTTATACTGTCCACCGACACACTGACAGCAATCTTCAACAACGAGAAGGTCGTGCTTCTGCGCGAGTTCAACGATTGCTTCAAGTCGGCACGGCACGCCTTGCATGTGTACCGGTAGGATGGCTTTAGTATGTGGCGTAATTTTCCGTTCCACGTCGGCAACGTCTAAACCGAGCGAATCGTCGATCTCTGCTATTACCGGAATCGCACCAACACCGACAATAGCAGCAGCGGTTGCGATAAAGGTATAGCCCGGTACAATCACCTCATCCCCCGGTCCGATGCCGACCCCAGTCAACGCGCAGATGATCGCTGAGGTGCCTGAGTTCACCATCAAAGCGTGTTTTGCACCGAGGTACGCGGCTGCCTCCTTCTCAAAACTGGCGACATTTGAATCCTCAACGAACCGAAAGAGTTTCCCACTGCGCAAGACCTCAGTCACAGCGTTGATCTCACGCTCATCTATCACACTGGGTCCGTGCATTCCGCCCGGTATTGATTCTGCGATAACGGGAGTTCCGCCATCTATTGCTAAACGTGCTGGCATCTTTTTCCTCCACAAATCTTAGCGCGTCGTTTGTAAATCCACTTAGAAAAATCTGAAATATGGTGATACTTTACCAGACGCATCTCTTTTTGTCAATCGCGTTTTTCTCACACCTTCTACCTACGCCACCAACTCTTTTTTCCCTGATACAATGCAAGGAGCTTTGAGATTTCTTTCGCCTTCTTGTCCAGACGCAACACCGCCTTACAGGCTTCAACGACTCTCTGTTTGGCATCTTCACTCTGCGTTGTTTGATAGATATAGTGATAACTCTGCGCAACAGCCGTATGATACATCACGAGGTCTACGCCTTCTGGGACTTCGGTCGGAAGTTGTTGAAGCATCTCGACCGCTGCATCCCACGCCTCCGCTTCAGCATGACAGATAACTTGCTGATAGCGCAGATGGTGTTGCGACGGGTCCAGCCAATATGTCTGTTCATAACACGTCACCGCCTCCGAGTAATCCGCATTGGCGACGTGCAACTGCGCAAGTTCCGTATAAAAAGCGGACAACCCGCTCTCTGCTATCGTGTAAAGCAACACGCCAGTACTGACGAGCCAATCCCTTTCCAACAGGAAATCGATCGCTGAGTTTCGTTCTTCTTCCGTGATCTGGATATCGGTGAGGAGATGCTTGGCGACCGCAGCATTCGGAAAAATCTTAGTACGGCTTTTCAGCAACGGATACGCCTGAACCGCCTTATCCATTGTGATGAGTTTAATTCCCGTCGCGATACGAAACAGGGACACAATCTGGTCGCTATTTTTACGGGACATCTCCTCGGCAATTGCCTCCCGATTTTCTGAAAAATGCAGATTGAGCTCCTCAATTGCCTCTCGGATGTCGGCATCGCTTGGTGCGAGTTGATGTGCTTTCGACAAAAATCGTTGCGCCGTGAAAAGTTCTCGCCACGTCCGATAGATTGTCCCCAATCGAAAATTAGCGAGCGCGAGGGTGGATGTGTCATCTGTTGTGCTGAGAATGCTATCGTAGGTTTGGATGGCTTCGGCGAGTTTGCCTTCGGTTTCTAAGGCTTGCGCATTAGCGATTGGATTTGACATAGGAGACGTAATTTCCTTGCCGGATTCTGTGATGAATTTATCGCATCTGGTCTGGTTCACGAATAAACGTTGACCACTATTTTAACCCAACGGAATTTGTTTGTCAAGAGACGTAGAAGGTTTCGACATTCAGTGAAGGAGCCTCGCTCTACCGCTGGCGAGGGTGTTTTTGCGGAAATGCTTGATCCCTCGAATGACCGTCGCGCCCTTGACGCAATCATCTTTTGATGCTCTCGGTCTCATGCAAGGTGAACGCGATGGTGTGTATGAAGCGGTTGTCAATCTGGTGGAATCTCGGCTGCGGAAGGCGCGGGGTCTGAAAGGAAAATCATAGGTGCGCGTGGCATAAGTTGTCTGAATCGCGGATTAGACGGATTACACAGATTTCGCGGATTACGCTCCAGTGGAGCGGTATGTTGCACATGAAGTTAATTCGGTCTCAAACTTCCAAATTCGGTTGCCATCTGTGCGTTTTGTATGTTATCATTAATTTCAAGCGACGTAGTAAATCATCTGAATCGCGGATTACACGAATTGCGTAGATTTGGCGGATTTTTGAAGCTGGGTCATACAAGCTGCGGATTAGGTAGACAGAATCACATCCGTGCCATGGGTGATTCAGACACTTACAAGGTTTCATTCAAAAGAAATTGGGATTGTGAAGAAAAGTTAAATACCAAATTTAAGAATAGGAGAAAAAGGATTTCTGATGCTACAAATAGACTGGAATATTCCGAGGATATCGAATCAGCCAATAAACTTAACCTTAAAAAAATGGCAACCAATTATTCATAGTAGATCCGAATGGATCTGGCAAGTCAGCATTAATACAACGGTTTGTCTCAGAGCATCCGCAAAACTGGGCAAGCGGATAACTGCACTACTGGACGCAGGCCTTATCATGCAACGCTAACAGGACTTACGCCTGAACAAGTCAGTAAACTGCTTACACCTACAGTTCCAAATCCTGGAAAGGAAGAAAAAAATGAACAAACCAAGAGTTTTCGCAGACTTCCATAGCGCAGACGCAAAAGGAAGAGTGCGGTTGAATTGCGATGGGACGATGGCGGATATCAAACGTCAAAAAATCGTGCTGCAAGATGGGCAATCTCTTATTATCTATAGGGAAGAATTGGAGGTTACGGGGGTTGTTCACTACTCCGAAAAAGAAAAATTGTGGACAGCGGTAATTGATTGGAATGCTATTCAAGAGGCAGAACCCATTGTCTCTGAAATAACACCCACATCGGTAACATAGCAAGTTAAGCGTTCTATTCTCATTGCGAAGCAATATCGCTCCGCTGGAGCCGGAGGTCAGAGAATATCTGTCAATCCATCCGAGCGAATTGATAGAACAAATTGCTGAAAGCATCACCTAAAAATGAGCAAAAATCAATCCGCGTCATCGGTGAAATCCGCGATTCAGACAAGCAAAGAGCCAAATTCCCCAAGTCATCCGCATCATGGAGAAGAAAACGTGACAAAAAAACACAGTCAGAAACGTGCCGAGGTGTATTACAAACACCGGTTCGCTCAATGGAAAAAAGCGGATTATGAGCGTGCCATTGTAGACTTTACCAAAGCGATAGAACACAATTCAGAAGATGTCTTTGCCTATACGAATCGGGGCGTGGCTTATTACAACAAGGGCAGGTTTTACCGCACAGTTGATGACTTTAGCAAAGTGATAAGTCTCACGCCGGACGATCCATTTGCCTATTATGTCCGCGGGTTCGCTTACCGGAGCCTGCTTGTTTTTGAGAAAGCCATCCAAGACTTTAGCACAGCAATACGTCTCAAATCTGATGCAGCTGCTGATGCCTATACCGAGCGCGGTGTAACCCACCACCTTAAAGGTGACGTAGACCATGCTATTGGGGACTATAACGCTGCGATCGCACTGGATCCAGCGTTTGCACAGGCTTATACGGCGCGCGGTCAAGTTTACCGTGATAAAGGCGAGAGAGACAAGGCAATTGAAGATTATAACAAAGCCATACAACTCAATCCGGGACTCGCTGAGCCTTATACCTACCGCGGTCTCATCTACAATCAACAACGCGAGTTAGACAAAGCGATTGCAGATCATAGTAAAGCAATTGCCTGCAACCCAGAATTTGCCGAGGCATACCTCAATCGGGGGCAGGCTTACTACACTAAAAGCGAATTGGACAAAGCGATTGAAGATTACGACAAAGCTATAGAGCTCAACCCAGAACTTGTGGAGGCATACACGCATCGAGGCAACGCCTACAGTGCTAAAGTAGAGTTAAACAGCGCAATTGCGGATTATACTGAGGCACTAAAACTCAGGCCAAAGATTGCTGAATTCTATTACACACGGGGTGAAGCATGGTTGCTTGCAAAAAGTTGGGAAGAGGCGAAGACTGACCTGACAGCTGCACTCCTACAAGATGTAGATGTCGCCGCTGCGTTTCACAATACCCACGAGAGCATTGATGCCTTTGAGGAGAAGATCGGGAGTCGTTTGCCGAAAGAAATTGTAGAGTTATTGACACCGCGGAGCGAACCGTTTGAAATTGATAGAGATGCGCGGATCGCGTTGGGAATGAAGTACTACGGAAACGATGAACTCAGCAGCGGCCTGGCCGCAAAACTTGCAGGAGTATCACGAGAAGAATTCTGGTATTTGATGGGGGATTACGGACTCTCACTGTTTGGTGATGAGGAAGAGTACGCCAAGAGTGGATATTAAAGAATGCCGATACAACCAGTGATTAGCAATAATAGTCCGCTTGTTGGACTGCTCGGGCTCAATCTTTTTTCTCTATTGCGAGACCTTTATACAGAGGTGTGGATTCCACGAAAAGTTGAAAAGGAGTTTCTCAGAAAGGATCCGATAGTCCGCCAGGAGGCACTCGAAAATGCTCCCTGGATTAAGACTGTTGATTTAACGGATCCCCAAACCGCTTCGGTTCATGCGGAACTTGATGATGGCGAAGCCGAGGCGTTGGCTCTTGCTAATGAACATGACGCACGTCTCGTTCTTCTTGATGAAAAGAAGGGAAGACAGAAGGCGAAAAAAATCGGATTAACGGTTAAGGGAATAGCAGGCATTTTACTTCAGGCAAAGGAAGAAGGCTTGATTGATGTCATCAAGCCGCTTTTAATTCGGTTGCAGGATAACGGAGTGTACCTGAGCGAATCGCTCATCAATAACGCCCTGCGAGACGCAGGTGAGGCAGATTAGTTGGGCTTACTGTTGAAGACTATATAAATTAAATTAGGACTTACGCACCCTCTTTGCTGGCGAGGTTTTAAACCTCGCCAGCAGTGGGCGGACCTTAAGGTTTACCAGAAACTTACGTAAGCCCTATAAATAATAATTATCCGAGATGTATTATGGAGAAAAAAGAAATGCAAAAACCGAATCAAGAACTTATCAATAAATATTACACGCGCGGTATAGCATCCGGCGAAAAAGGCGAGGTTGAACTTGCAATTGAGGACTACACTGAGGCAATAGCACTGGATCCGAAGTTTGCCGAAGCGTATTATCAGCGCGGGCTTGCTTACGCTAAAAATGGCGAACTTGACAAAGCCATTGGGGACTATACCACAGCAATAGAACTCAAACCCGACTATGCGGATGCTTATTACAGGCGCAGCAAGGCTTGGTTACGCCTTGGAAAGCAAGACGAAGCGAAAGCGGACATGCAAACCGCTAGCAACATCGGGATAAACAGCAGCACTGCTTTAGACGAAACCCTACGTAACTATGCCCGCGCATGGAAAGCCCTCGGTAATGTATGAGATATTTGACAATTGCAGAGATTTTGGAGGTTGCCGAGGGACATGTCGGGACTTATCATTTACTGGATGAAAACCGTTTACACTATGTGGTTGAAGCAGTTAGTGGAACGTTTGGTGACACAGAACTGTATCCGACTTTGTCGCAGAAAGCCGCTGTATACGCCCATCACATTATCACGGGACATATATTTTTAGATGGAAACAAACGTACCGGTTTACACTGCGCGATCCTGTTCTTAGAATTTAACGGTTGTACCCTGCGGCTTGACCTTGATGATTCAATTATTGAACTCGGTTTTAAGATTGCCGACGGATCCATCACCGATATTGAGGACATCGCCGACCATATACAGTCATGGATTCTGTAACAAACAGATTTTGTTATGATATTTCTTGCTGCAAGCGAAAAGGATGTTAACCCTCCGAAATCCAATCCTCTGTCGCTTCTGCGAATTCCTTCGACAAATCCTCAGAAATCGTCTGTTCCAAGAGTTCAATCAGATCTTCACGGAATTTAAGCCAATCGTCGCCGCGGCGGGTAAACCGGTGCCTATCCTCAATTTCAACAAACATAGTGTCCTGCGGTTCGGACATGGATTCTAAATAACGCCTAACATTCATAATTATTCTCCTTTTTTAGTGGTGGAATGGCTATCAGCCATCGGCTTTCGGCTCTCAGCAAGAGAGCACTATCCAGAGCAAAACTGCTGGCATTGTCCTTTAAGTTTCTTATAGAGGTTTGTGTGGAATAACTGCCACACGAACGGCTGACGGCTGATGGCTGACTGCTGATAGCCGTTACAGCCATTCATGCATCTCCCAACCAGATTTAAGTGCTTTCTCACGAAGTGCTTTTCCTGGATTCACAACGACCGGATTTCCAACGCATTCCAACATCGGTAGATCGGATTGACTATCGCCGTAAGCATAACTCTCTTCCAATGAAATTTCGTGTTGCTCCGCATAAGTTTGGATCGCTTTCGCCTTCTCTTTCCCAATGAGTGGATCGGTTGTCAGTTCACCTGTGAATTTCCCGTCCTTTTCTCGAAGTTGCGGTGCCAGGACGAAATCAACGGTGAGGTAGTCCGCAATCGGTTGGACAATAAAATCGAGCGATCCCGTTACGAGAGCCACGGCTGTACCTTGCTCCTTGTGTTCCTGCACTTGCGATACCGCCTCGGAGAAAATTTTGGGGCGAAGGTAAGCCTCAAACATTCTCAAGGCTAATTCTTTAATATCGGCAACATTCATCCCACGATAGTTACGATAAAATACCTGATTGAAACGCGGGCGACTCACCCTATCCAAAATCAAGTAATAAACAACCTTCGGGAGGAAACCGATGAGCCACAAGTATTTTAGCAGGAATGGAATCTGTGCAGAGCGCATCCAGATGTAGTAATGCACGATCGTGGATTTCAACAGGGTGCCATCTACATCAAAAAATGCGACTGTCTTTTTCGGGTTGGGATCCGACATGATAAAATTTCCTAAGCGTTTTCCTGTCCTCTCAGCGTTGCCCCAAGTTCGGCGACGCGGTTTTGTGCCAATTCTAAAAATTCTTGGTATCTATCGGGGTCAATTTGGCTTTCGCAACGCTCGCGTGGAAAAGTAAGCGGCTCCCCAAAAACGATGCGAACGGGGTGTTTCTTGGGCAAGTTCCGCCCTTTCGGCAACGCGTGATAGGTGCCTTCAATATAAGCCGGTATAACCGGAACATCGGGACCGTAGATAAGCAAACTAAGCACCCCTTGTTTGAAAGGCTGAAGTTCACCATCAAGCGAGCGTGTCCCCTCAGGAAAGATCAGTAAGCCGTTATTTTGCACCATCACTTCATTCGCTGCCCGGAGGTCTTGTAGGAATTCGGCGAAATTGCCTTCCCGCTCTATCGGAAGTGCGTTGAGGCACGTTTGAGCAAACCAACCTTGGAGACGGGTAGCAAACCAATAATCCCGCGCGGCGAGCGTCCAAAGTTGATACGCCTTCGTTCCGAGCGCAGAAATCACCGTCAGTGTATCAAGATGACTGGTGTGATTTGGCATAATGATATAAGGTTTGCCTTGCGGGATATGCTCAAGCCCATAACACTTCAACGAAAAATAACGCCTATAGATACCAGTGATCACGGAACGGAAGGCGCGTGCGTACCATCGCGGCACCTGTCTAAGTTCCGGTTTCTTGTCTTCATGAAAACCCTCTGTTTCCGCCGCAGCTCTTGTGGGAAAGGTCTCAATTAACTTAACGACATCGCCAACAGTCTCCAAATTGGCGAGAAGTGCATCTGGAATTGTTCCACCGAGTCTGGATTCAAGAATTAACAACAGGTCAAGTCGCGTGAGGGAGTCAAGTCCCAGATCGGTATCCAAACGACTTTCCGGCTGAATTTGGTGTGCGGGCATGCGCGCTAACCGCGCGAGGGTAGAGAGGATCTCTTCCGGTATATCTTCTCTCGGTGTTGCCCCTTCTACATCCGTTTCTGAAGCCTCCTGAAGGTCTGCCATATTTTTAATATGCGCCTCCAAGCTGCATCTTAGACTTTGGCGATCTATCGTGCCATCCGCACCCTTCGGTAGCGGGTTGTCCCATAAATGAGATTTGTGAAATTGCTGGTAACTCGGCAACTGCTTCGCCCGTGCTTGGAGGTGGTTTTGAATCTCCGTCTTTGTTGTTTCATCAGACATTGCCGGCACAATTACAGCGTGGACAGCCGTATCCGACCCATCTTCGTATGGAATACCTACGACACATATTTCGGAGATAGCCGGGTTATCCCCATAGAGTGCTTCCAGTTCGACAGGATAGATATTCTTTCCAGAGGCAGGAACAATAATGTCCTTGCAATGCCCAGTGAGATAGAGATAGCCATCCGCGTCCATATACCCTAAATCGCCTGTATAGAGCCATCCATCGCGGATAGCCTTCTCTGTGGCATCAGGGTTCCGATGGTAGCCTTGCATTGTACTCGGTCCCTTAGCGATGATTTCGCCGATACCCTCACCGTCCGGACTTTCAATCTTAAGTTCCACACCTTCCACTGCTGGCCCCACGGATCCGCGTTTGCTTTTTAGATACGGATTGACACTCAGCACAGGTGCCGTTTCTGTCATTCCATAGCCTTGGTAAAGCGTCATTCCAAACTTTTGAAATCCGTCGTAAATCGCGTCGGAGAGCGAGGCACCACCGCTCACAAGGACACGAATTTGCCCACCCATGACAGTCTGTGCTTTTTCCGCCAATGTCTCACCCGGTGTGTCTTCTCTCGTCGCTTGCCGTTCAATCGTGCCTTGGAGCATCTGAAAAAGGCGCGGAACACCGATAAATGCTGTCGTCTTTGCCTCACGCATTGTCTTTAAAAGTGTTGTAGGGCGGAGCGCATTGACATAAATTGCTGTTGTACCACTGTAAAGTGCCATCAACAGACTGCATGAGAAACTCAAGGCGTGATACAACGGGAGTGCTGACAGAATTCGCTCTGTGTCTGTTGGTGGGAGTGCTTTCGCTACTGCTTGTACGTTGGATATAAAACCACCGTGTGTGAGCATCGCCCCTTTTGCCTCCACAGTCGTACCCATAGTGAAGATAATTGATGCGACTGTGTCTGGTGAAACCTCTACATTCGGGAAATCGGTTGGAATATCGGTGGTTGAGGCATCCTCCGCTGTCCGGTCAGCACCCACAATCTCGCAGTTCTTATTGATGTTCTGTAGAAGGACTTCCGAGGTTGATAACGCCGCGCCGAATTTTTCTAATACGCTTTCAGACGCTAAAATTGATTTCGCAGTGGTAAACTCAGCGATTGCTGAAATTTCGTGGGCAGGTGTTTGCGCGTCAAGAGGCACGACAGCAGCACCAATCTGGACAGCGGCGAGGTAGACAATACACCATTCAGGCTGATTTTCAGAGACAAGGACCACCCGGTCATCCTTGCGCAAACCGCTCTGCCATAGCTGCCAAGCGACTTGACGCGACAACGTATAGGTCTCCGAGTATGTGTATTCTTCCCACCCGTCCTCGTTTGCCATCTGCAGTGCAATTCTATCTGGAATGCGAGATGCCTGTATCTTAATCAGATCTACGATTGTTTTTGGGTTGATCCATTCAGGGGACGCAGCAGACTCCTCCGATTCATCTTGCGAACCCGTCTTCCTCGGTTTTGTAGAGGAAGACTCCTCCATATCGTCCGCTGCGCCGCTCTCCTCAATTTTCAACACATGCCGTTTGATACCGGGAATGTGAATCTCTTGAAAATACCGCTTCCAATGGATCCTTGAGACATCGAAGTTAAAACGTTGCTGTTCTGTCGGTGAAAGTGCGTCGTAAAGCCCGCGCGTCTTTTCCGTTTCAAATTCAAAGTTGGTCCGCGTGTAAGGGGCATAGATTCTGATGTAATGCAGGAGTGTCTTGATGCCGCTCTGTTTAAGGGCAAGCTGACGACGTTTCCGCTTCGCAGCGCGTATTGGGAGTTTACCAAGCGTCCAAATGGCAAGATCCGCCAAACGCATCCGGCTATCTAATTTCCGTTGAAACTCCTCTAAACTCGGATATTTCCAGATCGGTACAGGGATCGGCTTCCCATCTTCCAACATCGGGTATTCAGTGAAATACTCGTAGGTCGCCTCAAAAATATCCCGAAAATAGAGAGGATTCTGTGTTCCCGTCGCCACGTGATATACCTCAATACCACCGCGTCTTGCTGTTGCCTCAGCAGCTGCCAGCATAGCGTTCACAACAAAATCAACGGGGACAATATCGAGAACTATGTCTGGATCAGCAGGGAAATCGGGCAGCCGTCCTTTGCCAAAACCGACAATCAGAGGTTCGGACATCCGAAACCCACCGAGCCAACCGGGTTCAGGTTCATCAAAGCTGCTCTCAATAATTGAGGGGCGTACGATAGCCGTTGGCAGCTCACCCCGCAATTCCATAACTACCTGCTCGGCGAGGAATTTCATATAGGTGTAGGTATCGTTCCACCCGCGTGAACGGGCATGCCTCAACCCCTCTTCGACCAAACGATTCTCAAGCCATTCTACCTTCAATTCTTCAACGTGCGCCTCAAGTTTTTTACGCGATCCCGCGCCTCTTCTTTCCTGTTCTGCTTCCTGCTGAAAGCGCGCCAGATTTTCGGGTGAATCGGCTTCAGCACGGATCGCAGTACTCAAAGAAAGCAGCCCCTCGATTTCCTCGGAGAGCGTCTCTGGAATAGCCATTCCGGTCTTTTCCCGATGTTGTGCCGCGTACTCTGGGTATGGCAGCGGCAGTTCTTCGGGAACTCGCCCCGGATTGTCACCACATACGTATGCTGTCGAAACATGGAGAAACACGGCATCCCGACAGCCTTTTGCGAAATTGATGACGTGTCTGGCAGCGAGCGCATTTCCCCACAGAGAATCATCAAAAGGTGGATCAAATTGCACGAGTCCAGCGATGTTAATACAGACCTCGACTTCGTCCTGAAGTTGTTGATACTCAAGATCATTGAATCCGAGGCGTTCATCAGTGAGTTCACCCTCGACAGCAGCCAGTTTCTGCTTCGCCCATGCATCAAAATTTGCACCATGCAAACGCCGGAGGGAGGCGAAAACGTCTGAGGTGAGAAGTTCATTTTCTAAGCGTTCCTGAGCAGAAGCGTGTTTCCCAGCAGTATCCGTACGGCTTCGGATGAGCAGATAAATTTTTTCAACATCGGGAAGTGTGGTCAAAATTTTCGCCACCATCGGTTGCCCCAAAAATGCGGTACCGCCGGTAATGAACAGAACTTTCCCCCGAAAAAAATCAGTTATTGGCATAATCAGTTATTGACATAAAGTTTGAAAAATATTAGAATATTCGTTAGTAACTCGAGCACACTTCTGTGTGAACCGGTGTTTTTCTCTTGACCTTTTCGGCTAAGAAATCCATCCGCTCGTTGACAGGGTGTTTGCAAAGATACAAGGCGTTCGGCAGAACTCCATTTATGAATTTCGTCTAATCTTTCGGTAAATCACCTAAAACGCGGTTTATAAGCCAAAACATCCTATTAAAGATAACACATTTTCTATAAAAAGTCAAAGGCTGAATTGACAATGTTAGCAGAAGAAGATAAGTTACAATTTTTAAAAAAGACGGAACTCTTTGCAGAACTCCCACCAGCCGAATTAAAAGCGGTCTGTCACATTACGAGCGAAGTTGCGTATCCCGCCGATTCAACGCTATTTGAGGAGGGGGACGAAGGCGATTCTCTCTATCTGTTGGTGGATGGTGAAGTCAGCATTATCAAGGCTGGGACAGAGGTGTTGTTCTTTGATGAGAAAGGTTACTGCCTCGGCGAAATCGCCTTGATTGACAACAAACCGCGAAGTGCCACAGTAAAAACGGTGAAACCTACGCAATTCCTGAGAATCACCAGACACGACTTTTACAACGCTATGGCGCGAGAACCGCGGATTGGTAGTGGGATGTTTCGGGTTTTGAACGATAAAATCCGACGCGACCTTGAAATTCAGATGAGTGCCATCCGCAAAGAGATTGCACAGGAAGAATCAATGCGGCTCGCCGCTGAAGTCCAAAAGTCTCTCCTACCAGACAAAGAAATCGCACACCCTTGTGTTCGTTCCGCCGGATATTGCCGACCAGCGAACACCGTCGGCGGCGATTATTACGACTATCTGGAACTCTCCGACAACAGTGTTGCAATCTTCCTCGGTGACGTTATGGGGCACGGTTATCATTCAGCAATGGTCGCAGCGATGACCAAAAGTTGTTTGCAAACGCAGATCCGCTTTGACGCTTCTGTACCGGAAGTTATGAAAGCCATTACTCGAGTCACAGAAGAGGATGCGCAAGCCTTTATCTACATGACCTGCTGTTATCTGATCATTCACCCGGACAATCGGTTGGAATTCGCCAATGCCGGTCACCCACAGATGCTTCTCTATCGCGCGGAGCAGAACAGCACTAACGATGAAAATGGCAACCTACTTGAGTTAGAATCTGCGTTTCTACCCGTCGGTATCTCAATGTCCGAGACACCAACACAATATTACAGCACCGAGATCGAATGGCATCCGGGTGATTTGCTTGTCCTTTATTCAGACGGCATTACCGAAGCGTTCAATCCTAACGCCGAAATGTACGGATTTGAACGTTTCAAAGCACTCATCTCACAAAAACGCCATTTGTCACCCGAAGAAATAAAAACGGAGATTCTATCTGACCTTCAAGCACACCAGCAAGACGAGAGTGCCAATGATGACATTACGTTGGTCGTGGCGAAATTCCTATAGATATGAATCGTCCGTGTAAAAATTTCCTACTTAAGCTGGCTGACAGCATAATGCATGATATTTTCCATGAGTGCTTTGTTCATAGAAGTTGTATATTGGCTATCGTTGCGAAGGCTGGTAATAATGTATAATCCCTTGCCATACCGTCTCGCGCCAACAACGAGTTCCTTGTTGTCCTTGGTCGTCGCAAAAATCTCATCTTTCCGGTCCCAGTCTACCCACGCATCATCAATAAAGATTTTGCCAGACGCAATCACGTTCGGGATAGAGAAGAGAGACTTGCCCTTTTCAGTAACGGCGAAATGTTGGGTCGGCGGGCTTTCAACACCCTTCAGCTTACCCTGCAACCACCCGACACCGCAAGGCTTTTCGGCACTACTGTCCTGTCCCGTAACGACAACAATACCGCCTTTTTTCACAAAGTTTTTAATCTTTTTTTCTACTTCACCAGAAAGGAGATAGTGACCATAACTGGAGATTTCTTCGTATCCGATCCACAAAATATCCGCGTTCTCCAGCTGCGGCAACTTATGTTCTTTGGTAGGTTCGTGGGCAACAGTGCGTTTGCCAACCTCCTTTACCGAACGTACTGCTTGATATTCATACGTAGCAGTATTTGTATAAACAGGCGTTTGACTCCATGTGGGATGTGTGCTGTTTCCCGTCAGGACGAGAACTTTTACGGCATCTTTTGGCGCGGCAACCCACATTTTACCGGCTAACATGTCAACAACTATCTTTTGGAACGCCTTCGTTTTGCCATCAAAGGTCCGTGACATCATCGGATCAATATGCGTGAAGGTCCACCAAGAGCCACCATATCCACCGCGATACGCACGCATCTGAAACCATGTGTTATCAATAAAGCACATGCTATCTATACCGTAATGCTCACGATAGAAAACGATGATAGGCATCCCCGGTTTGAGGAGTCGGACCATCTTTTCTGGGGAGGTACCCCGTTTGTAATGCCCGGTAGCGAAGTTCATCTTGATTTCCTTGAGTTCGCTTTTTCCTTTGACATCTTTCTGGACGGTAACAACGCCTCGCAAACGCCCCTTGTCAACGCTCTTTACTTCACCGAAAACGATGTTCGTACAAGCATCAAGGACTTCACGGATCGTATACTCGCGCTCAATAAACGCAGACGTAGTTGGCGTGAAAAGCAATCCCATAAAACAAAACCCTAATAATAGAGCAATGAGGTTGTATGTAAAGCGCATGGTGGAATCCCCTTTAAAGATCATAGACACGGTCAGATGAAATCAAACCCTTAATTCCATAAACTTGATGTTCTTAACCAGCGAATTTTATATAGATATTGTATTATATCTCCGTTGAATTTTCAAGCATTTTTTGTGTCGTTCTATGTTATGTCAGGATTGAAACTTCCGTTTTTTGCACAGATTACAAGCCTAAAAGATTCACGATGGACATCGGCAGAAATCTTTAACGCTGCTATTTACATCGGATTCCTGATTTTTGTGCTTGCCCTGCCGTTCGGCTACTCGACAGCATTCCTCAACATCGGGCTTTCATTTGTGCTATTGGGATGGGTGGGACGAATGGTTTCAGAATGGAAACTCGGTTGGCAGCGTACATCGCTTGATATTCCAATTGCGTTGTTTCTGGGATTGGCGTTGATCGCCTCCCTCCTCGCACCACACCCTGCCACCAGTAGCCTCGGTTATTTTTGGAAACACCTCCGAGCGGTTCTGCTCTTTTATGCCGTTATTCACAGCCACTTGGGTATCCGATGGCGACATGTCGTTATCGTTTTTATCGCTGCGGCTGGAATCTCTTCCACGCTCGGACTCTGGTATTACGCAAACGATAATCGCTTAGCGATTGATTTTATGGGACGGATTGGGTTACAATTTCAGGAGGAACTTGATGCTGGCGAAGCCCCAAATTTACAAATATCTGATGACTTACGCGCCGAATTGCGAGAATGCAACGTACCGCTCTCCCAAACTGCATTGTTTGTGGCTTCAAAGCAATCAGGCGAATGGAGGATTGATGATCCAGCGCGAGAGAGACGTTACGTGGTCCGCAAGAATGAAGCGCACCTTATGGTGTACATGATCGAACAACGGCTCACTGGAACCTTCAAGATGCCAAACGACTTAGGCGCATACCTTGCCCTCAGCCTCCCATTTGTGATAGGCTACTTTATAGCAAGTTGGCGGAAATATCCAGAACAGCGGATTCCACTATGGGGAACTTTAGTACTTGGGGTCGTCGTAATTATGATGAGCGCGAATCTCGTATTGACCCTCACACGTGCCGCTTGGGTAAGCGTCACCGTCGCCACCGTTTGTCTCGGCGTTTATCTCATCGTAAGGGCACTACGGAAACTTGGACCGGTAGACAGCCTGTGGAAGCGTGTCTTGTTAGGGTTCACTATAATTGCTCTGCTTCTCAGTGCCTCGTTATTCGTCATGCCGCAGCATATTAAGGCTCGTTTCCAGACGATGATTGAACATCCAGTGGGATTCATGGGAGAACGTCCGCAGTGGTGGCAAACCTCACTGGAACTCATTCGGAAATACCCACTCACCGGCATCGGATTGGGTAGATTTCGCTATGAGTATCAACGCAATGGACCGCCTGAGCAATATAATATCCCTTACCACGCGCATAACATCTATTTGCACATCGCTGTTGAGCACGGTATCCCTTCGCTTCTGATGTTTTTATGGATGGTGGTAATTATCTGTCAACAGGTTTTTACTATGCGACAGGCAAATGGGTTTTGGGGGACAGGAACCTTCATCGGGGCAAGTGGATTTCTCATCTCCGCACTCGTTTATGGACTCGCAGACAACATTCTACACCAACGCACAGTATTGCTCTTCTGGTTTATTATTGGAATAATCTTTTATATACAATTGCCTAAGGACGAAAAACATGAAGAAATCCTTGAAACCAATTGACATGGCTTCCGTGAAGACCTATCCACTTCAGAATCGCATCAACAAAGTCTCCGTTCAGGACTTCGCGACGCTCCCAGAATCAGAAATGGACTTGACTCCATTTTTAGCGAGTCTTCCGAACATCCTCAAGGGACAAGATTTTTTGGCACTGGTTGATGACATCGTTGCTGCATATCAAAACAAAAAACCTGTCATCGTGATGATGGGCGGGCATGTCATCAAGTGTGGATTAAGTCCACTTTTAATCGACTTGGCGAAACGCGGGGTGATTACCGGGTTTGCGTTCAACGGCGCAAGCAGTATCCACGACTTCGAGATAGCTCTCATCGGCGAAACCTCTGAAGATGTCGCTGCCTACATTCAGACGGGACAGTTCGGGATGTGGGAGGAAACCGGACGATTGATGAACGAGGCAATTCAGCACGCCGCAGATACAGATATCGGAATAGGCGAAGCATTGGGCAAACAATTGTTAGAAATGCGCGCGCCCTACAATGCGTATAGTCTCTTAGCTGCGGGTGTTCAATACGATGTTCCAATCACGGTGCATGTCGCTATCGGTACGGATATTATCCATCAGCATCCATCTGCGGGGGGTGCAGCTATCGGCGCGGCGAGTTTCACCGATTTCCGGTTATTGACAACGTTAGTGACAGATTTGGAAGGTGGTGGCGTTGTGCTAAATTTGGGTTCGGCTGTGATTCTACCGGAGGTTTTCTTGAAAGCGTTGACGATTGCGCGGAATCTGGGGCATACGGTATCCCACTTCACGACTGCCAATTTCGACATGAACCAACAGTATCGCCCCGTAGAAAATGTCGTCAAACGCCCAACAGAGATGGGGGGTAAGGGTTATACATTCACTGGACACCACGAGTTGATGATCCCACTTCTGGCGCAGTCAGTCCTTTCCCGACTATAAATAGTAAACTGTGTTCTTAGAGTTAAGTCCGTCAATAAAAAAAGCACGCTGTCAACGCGCGCCTTTCAAAGTACACGATTGGCTTACTATTGAACTCAGCATTATACGATCAACGGTATGCTACGCTATTTTCGGTTCGAGAAACGCATTAACGAACCCTTCCCGCGCCCTGTTTTTAGTTTCATCAGTAACGCGCGGGCAGCTCGTAATTTCGGCAATGACGGAATATGTAGATAGATTCTTAAGAGTTTACCCCGTTTAGCACTATCTACGTTCGCGTAACCTTCTAAAATTTTCCGATATGTTGAACTATCCATCTTTATAAATCTCTCCAATCGTTGGCAAGTCCCACCGAAATCAGTTATGATTTTTGCATAACGAGGTCGCTGTAGGAGACAGCAACCGGATCGGCAGTATCTAAATGAAGTATGGCTTTAACGTGGTGATGTTCATTTATCGCTTCGGCTTCTGTTTGTTCCTGAAACACCGTTTCTAATTCGATGAATTGCCCTAAATCCACAACCGTATCAAGGTGGATGCGAGTATGATTGAACATCCAGAGTTCTCGCTGTTTCTTGACAATTGTCTTGACACCCAGCGCGGCAGTTAGCAGTGTTTTGAGGGTCTCAGGATCGGCAATTTCACAGAGTTGATACTGACTGTAACGCGACGCTTCATGATTCGGACGCTCATAATAGATGAGCCAAGCCTCGGTCGCCTCATCAATCTCGCGCAATTTGAGTCGCGGTTCATAGGCTTCTGATATTGAAGAATCTTCTCCCCCCGTTACATAAAAATACGTATCAACTTGATGGACGGTTTCACGATGTGTCGCGTTTAAGTCTGCAAGTCTCGGATAGAGGCTCTCAAGCGACTGACACTGCGCTTTAAATTCTAAATTTGTTGCCATGTGAATTCGGACTTACTCAATTTCTCCAAAATCTTCATCGGATTGGAAGTTGTCAACACACGAGCGGTTGCAACGTTCACCATGTGCCAATAACCAACAGGTTTGATGCTTTAATTTAAGGGAACTTATCAGACAAGTGCGCAACTGCTCAGGGTCGAAACCGCGTCCTAACAGGTAACTGTAGCTACCGGCTCTCATCGCCCGTTGTCCCTCGTGATCATTACGGACAATCGAGACGATTTTGACATGCGGCTGATACCTCCTGATATATTCAAAGAGCCTTCCTCGCTGGCGGCGAGTGTAGTCAGCAATGACCAGTTGATATTTGCGCATCTTCAACAAACCGATGGCTTCCGAGGATCGCTCTGGAAAATCGCATCCGTAGCCCTCGGAGCGAATGAGGTTCCTTACCTTATCATGTAAGTTACCATCACGTGAAACGAGCATCACATCGCCTTCTAATTCAGAGATGCCGAAATCCTCTTGAATATCAAGCGGGATACGTGCTTCTCTCGTCCGCCATTCCAGCCTTCTGCGTGCACTTCGCATCTGATCGTTGACGCGATCCAATCTCTCGTCTAAGTCCGGGAGTGGTTTAAAAAATTTTTTCATCTGGTCCTACCATGCCTATCCCCAAAAGATGCTAACAGGAAAATTTCTTTTACCTAATTGTACCGCATCTCAGGACACATATCAAGCAATTTTTGTTGATAAAAACCGCGAAATACTATAGAATCTCCAACACAGAAAAGCAGTAAGCAGTGTCTACAACCGAAACCGTGGCAACAAACGATCGCGCAGCCCTCTTATAGAGACACCGGCGGAAAAGGATAGAAGAACATGCCTACACCACAACCTCCACTCCCGTCACATTTCAACACCGATCAAGTAGACCGAGTCTGGCGGATTCCCTATCAAGAACGCCAACACGAGGCGCAAACGTGGGCAAAGGAGCACGACATCCACCCCGCATTTGAGGATGATTTTCGGACATGTCTGCTGCTTGTCGATGTGCAAAATACATTCTGTATCCCCGACTATGAACTCTTCGTTGGCGGTAGATCCGGAAATGGTGCAGTAGAAGATAACATCCGTTTGTGTCAGTTTATCTATCGCAATCTACCGCACATCAGCAAAATCGCTTGCACGCTCGACACGCATACAGCGATGCAGATATTCCACGAAATCTTCTGGATTAACGATGCAGGTGAACATCCCACTCCGTTACAGACACTGATTACACAAGCGGACATCGAAGCAGGCAGATGGCATGTCAATCCTGCTGTTTCGGAAAGCGTAACCGGAAAATCAGATCAATATGAATGGCTTGAGGCTTACGGGCAACACTACGTCGAAGTGCTTACTGCGGATGGGAAATATCCGCTCACGATATGGCCCTACCATGCGATGCTTGGTGGGATTGGACACGCTGTCGTTTCCGCTGTTGATGAAGCCTGCTTTTTTCATACGATTGCCCGTAAGAGTCAGGTACATTACGAAACGAAAGGACAGAATCCGCTAACCGAAAACTACTCAGTCCTGCGTCCAGAAGTTCTCAACGACGCGGACGGGAAACCGATTGCAGAAAAAAACATCCCCTTTCTCCAAATGCTTCTCGGATACGATCAGGTGATTATTGCAGGACAGGCAAAAAGCCATTGTGTCGCGTGGACGGTCAGCGATCTGCTCACAGAAATCCAGCAAACGAATCTTGCGTTAGCGAAAAAAATCTATTTGGTGGAGGACTTAACTTCACCCGTTGTTGTACCGGGAGTCGTAGACTATACAGAACCAGCAGACGCTGCTTTCGCCGAGTTTTCGGAAGCAGGAATGCACATTGTCCAGTCAACAGAACCGATTGATCATTGGACTTAAGGAGGAGACCCTTTATGGAAAATCAACGGACAGAATTGGGTACCTATGTACGGCTATCCGGAATGATGTTTCTACAGTTCGCCATCTGGGGGGCATGGGCAGTGCTTATCGCTGGACACATGCAGAACCTTGGGTTCACTGGCAAACAGATTAGCTACGTCTTCGGCACGACGGCTATCGGTTCGATAATCTCTCCGATTATAGCAGGGTGGGTTGCAGATCGGCTCATGCCAGCACAAGTCTTCGCAGCGATCTCGCACCTGTTCGGTGGAGTGTGCCTCCTCTTTGCCTGGAAACAGACGACCTTTCCGATGATGTGGGGCGCGATTTTCCTGCACGCCGTTCTCTATATGCCGACCATCGCGCTGACGAACGCGATTGCCTTCCACCACATGGGACAGTCAGATAAATTCGGAAATATCCGGGTCTTTGGAACACTCGGTTGGATCGCAATCAATTGGCTACTGAGTTGGTATCTCCGGTTTTGGGAAGGGCAAGAGACAACCCTTCCACACGTGGGTGATTGCCTTCTCTTCGGAGCTGTCCTTTCATTCATTATGGGTGCGTACTGCCTGACGCTGCCCCATACGCCTCCCAGTAAAGAGGCGAAGAACCCCTACGCTTTTCTTGAAGCGTTCTCCCTCGTCTCAAATCGGAACTTCGCGGTACTCCTGATTATCTCTTTCGTCGTTGCTATTGAACTTCCTTTCTATTACAACCTGACCTACCTGTTCCTGACCGAGGCAGAACACGGCGTTGAGTTAGCAGGAAGCAGTGCCAATCTTGCGATGAGTCTCGGACAGGTCGCTGAGGTCGCGTTGATGATCCTGCTATTTCCGTGTCTGCGCCGGTTCGGCATGCGATTTACTATCTTTTTGGGTATTCTTGCGTGGCCCGTCCGCTATGCCATCTTCGCCATTGGACAACCCGTGTGGTTAGTTATTGGTGCGCAAACGTTGCACGGCATCTGTTATTCATTCTTTTTCGTCGGTGGAATGATTGCCGTAGAACGCCTCAGTTCAAAGGATATTCGTGCGAGTTCTCAAGCACTGCTTCTCTTCGTAACGAACGGATTCGGAATGTTGGTAGGACATATTGTTAGCGGTCGTGTGCATGATTACTTCGCTTATGCAGAAGGTGGACACGCATGGGCAAAAATCTTTATGGTACCGATTGTTGTAACAGTCCTCGCTGCAATCGCCTTCATCGCGTTGTTCAATGAACAGAAGTATCAGGCGGATGCGGACGCTATTGAACAAGACCCCGCGAACACATAGTTGAGGGAAAAATTATGTCAATGCATAAAACACTCGTGTTTAACACCGCTGGCGGTAATCTAACGGTTTCAGCAATGCAGAACTGGCACATCACTGTTTCCGATGACGCTACTGCTTCTGAACGATACGCCGTCGAAGAATTCCAAAAATGGTTCAACCAAGCAACCGGATTGACTTTACCGTTGGGTACCGCAACCAACGGCGGGCAAGTCACAATTGGAGGATCCGCCTCGTTGGGTGATGAAGACATCGAAATCACCGTTGATAGTAGTCAGGTTCAGATCAAGGGGGGCATGCCACGTGGTATTCTCTACGCTGTGTACCAGTTTCTTGAGGAATTGGTCGGTGTCCGATTCCTAACGGTTGATCATACCTATATCCCCGATGCATCTGCCCTGCAAATACCGTGCGGGAGTTATACCTACTCCCCACCGTTCTCATTTCGCTGGAGTTATTACCGTGAGAATTCAGATGCACCGGAATTCGCGGCGAAACGGAAAGTCAATACTGTCACCGATGCAGAAAATCTCGGTGGGAAAACCCAACAGCAACTTATCAATCACTCGTTCCACGCATTAGTCCCCTTCGGCACGTATGGCGAAAGTCATCCAGAGTATTACGCACTTGTAGACGGAAAACGGGATACGGATACACACGGTGGTGGACCGCAGCTCTGCGTGACGAACCCCGAAGTCATTGCGGTTGCCGCTGAATCCGCAATTCAGCAACTCTCGGAACGTCCCGGAGCCGCCAATATCAGTGTAAGCCAAGCGGATACAGCGGCATACTGCCGGTGCAAAATATGCGAGACACTCAACGAAGCGGAAGAGTCGCCAATGGGTTCGCACTTGACATTTGTCAATGCCGTCGCAGAACGCATTGAAAAAGCATATCCTCACGTCAAAGTTGGGACGCTGGCATACTGGTATACCCGCAAACCCCCCAAGACCGTGAAGCCGCTGCACAACGTGCAGATCCAACTCTGTAGTATTGAATGCTGCACGCTCCACGCCATTGATAATCCAGATTGCGAGCAGAATCGAGCCTTCTGCCAAGATACTAATGAGTGGGGAAAAATCTGTGACGACATCTGGATTTGGAATTACAACACCAATTTCCGCGCCTATGATTTGCCGTTCCCGAATCTACGGAGTATTGCTCCGAATGTCCGTTACTTCCTAAGCAATAACGCCAAAGGTGTCTTCATGCAGGCAAACGGTAACGGGTTAACAGGCGAATTCTCCGATCTACGGAATTACCTCATCTCACAACTCATCTGGAACCCACACCTCGATGCCGATGCACACTTAGATGAATTCGTGAACCTCCACTACGAAGCTGCGGCACCGCCGATTTTGGAATACATCAACTTCCTCCACGATGACGTTGAGGAAAGAGGTCTCCACCCACGGTGTTTTCCGACACCAGAGGATGTAGGATTGGATGCGGAGAGCTCACAAACCATTTTTGACTATTTCCAGCAAGCGTTAGCACTCGCCGAGAGACCAGAAATTCGGGCGCGTGTTGAAAAAGCCTCTATCCCCGCCTACAAAGCGATGATCGTTGCTGGTGGTGAAATGCCATCCCAAAAACGGCAGACGCTGATTGACGAATATATCACGTTGTGTAAACGCTACAATATGTCGCACGCCGCAGAAACGCAAGCAGCAGAAACATATTTTGAAGAACTCCGCAGCCAATAATCTCATTTATCATCACCGGTTGGCAGTTTTCCGAAAAGTGGATATTGGTCATCGGTAAAACGGACTGTGATGGACCCAAACCTATCTCTTAACTGGCAACTGACAACTGATAACTTCTCAAAAATGTTTGATTTCCGAGCCCCGCTCTTCTTGATTCTACTTGCTGTGATTCCTCTGCTGATCCTTGTGCAGCGAAGCGCACGCCTTAGCACGGTGAAGTGGCGAAAAAAGGCGACCTTCATCCTCAGAGGTGCCGCGCTCCTCTGTGCAATCCTCGCCTTAGCCAATCTGCACCGAACGCATAAGGAGCAACGCCTCGCGGTTGCTTTTTTGCTTGATACTTCCGAAAGTATTCCGCGCTCACAACACGAGGAAGCACGCAAACAGATAAAAGCTACTGTCGAAAAGTTGAAACCCACCGACCAGTTCGGTATCATCGGTTTTGCGAAGGAAACCTCAGTTCTACTGGAAATCCGTCAGAAACAAGACCATCTATTAGACAGTGCGTCTACTGTGTCGCTGGAAACGTTCGCAGAACAGACTGCTCGACGAGATGGGACCGATATACTCGCCGCCCTTAAGCGCGCAATTGCCCAATTACCAGACAATCACCATCGACGCATCGTGCTGTTCAGCGACGGAATGCATAACGCTGGCGGCATACCCCTCATGGACTATTTACCCTTACTCTCTGCAAGCAACATGGAAATATTGACTGTCCCTCTTGATGCCGTTAACGATGCAGTTCGGGTGGTGCATTTGCAAGTACCTACGCAGGTCCGCAAAGGACAAAGTTTTGAGATTAGAGCAGTGATCGAAACCGATGGCAGTATCCCGACACTCACCGCGACGCTCTATCACCAAGGTGTGCCGATCAATACGCTTGAATGGACCCTATCGAGGGGTACACATCCTTTCACTTTACCTGTGCCACCGATTTCAACGGAAGGAAACCATAGATACACCCTGCAGCTGAACGTAACCGACGAAGTCCCTGAAAACAACGAAGGATACGGCGTTGTAAAACTTGCTGACAAACCACACGCGCTATACATAGAGAATGATTTGGCACATGCAACATACTTAGAAACTGTCCTTCAAGAAAACGGCTTTGAGGTCGAGGTGATGTCTCCTTCAGAGATGCCAACGGAACTCGTGGAACTCCAACGCAGCGATGTACTAATTCTGAGCAATGTTTCCGCAGAGACACTCTCAACAGAACAGTTGCGGAGCATCGAAAATTACGTCGGTGATCTTGGGCACGGATTAGTGGTCATCGGTGGCGAACGTGCTTATGGACCTGGAGGCTATACCGACACGGTGTTGGAACGTGTACTCCCCGTGGAAATGACACCGCGTGAACGCAAGGACGCTGTTGCCATCGTTTTTGTGCTGGATACATCGGGCAGTATGGCAAACTACGTTGAAGCACGGCAGAAAATTGGACTCGCCATTGAAGGGGTTCGCGCCGGTATCCGCAACCTTGACGAGGAGGATGTGGCAGGGATCCTCGGATTTAACACGGAGGTTCATACCATCTCCGATCTTACGTCCGAACACCGTGCGCTCCGTCAAGTCGTAGGTCGGCTTAAACCGACAGGCGGCACCACGAAGATGAAGGATGCTATTGAACGAGCATACGAGATGCTCGAAGCAAACGATGCGAAACGGAAGTATATCGTCCTTTTGTCCGACGGTAAATCCCGTGGCGCAGCGTCCGATTTTCTTGCCTTAGCAGAACGGATTGCTGAGGCGCGCATCCGCACGACGACAATCGCGATAGGCGATGAGAACAAGGAACTCCTATCACAGTTCGCAGAAATCGGCGGTGGAAGTGCCGTCTTTGTGAAAAATGTCCAATTGCCAGCGGTTTTGACGGAAGCCGTTCGAGAAACGCAGCACTACACGGTTCAAGAACCCTTCCAACCTGTCATTGTTTCGCCAGATGAACCGATTGTGGCAGACATCGGAACACCACCGCTTCTCTACGGCTATGTCGCGACGACGGAAAAAGAAACCGCGCAAGTACTCATCCGCTCACATAAGGAGGAACCGATTCTTGCGGCTTGGAATTTTGGGTTGGGGAAAGCAATCGCGTGGACATCGGATGCTAAACCAGCATGGTCGAAAGCGTGGATACCGTGGCACAACTTCGGGAAATTTTGGGGACAAGTTATCAATTGGACGGTGCCCGCGGCGGACGCAGGTTCCGATTTCGATCTCGTGGTGTCCGCGAACCACGGCGTAGGGGAGGTTAATATTGACACACGGACACCCTCAGAAGCATCTTATAGGGTTCACGTCGTTGCTCCGGACGGCACAAACGAAATCGTTGAAATCCAACAATTGACACCGACGCGCTACAACGGCACATTCCAGATGCAGGATAGCGGCTCCTATATAGTTACTGCCCAGCGCGAAGGCGATGCGCATCAACAAATCGAAGTCCTGTCGCTCCCTTATCCAGCAGAATATGCGGAATTTGGGACCGATACCGCCTTACTAAAAATGCTTGTAGCTGGCACCGCCGGTATCCACGAACCGACACCTACACAAATAGCAACACCCGCGGGAACGCCAATCGAAAGGCAGATGTCGCTTGCCCAAGCGTTATTAGTCGCCGCTGCGCTACTCTTTGTATTGGAGATGATCCTCCGACGTTTCAGCATAACACACAGACTCGTAGGAGCGATCTCCGAATCGCGACTTTTCGTTAGATTCCGTAGCAAACCCGCGATCAGCCCAGCAGGAATCCATGGCACACCTACACCATCAGATGCTATTCCACCGGGCGAACGCGCTCCAGAAAGCACAACATCTCCACAGCCAGCAGAGACTTCAATGAACCGATTATTGGCTGCTAAAAGAAGGGTACGATGATTCGGTGGGCTTTCGTTAGGAAGGTTGAATTATTGAAATGTGAGTTGGCGTGAACTAAATTGAACCTGGGATTGGTTTTCAAGATGTGCTCTCTGCTTAATATTCTCCTTTGCCATTTGATAATACTCAGGTAAAATCTCAATACCAGCGGAATTTCTCAACAACGCTTGAGCGACCTGACACGTCGTACCAGCACCAGCAAATGGATCGAGTACCCAATCGTTTTCTTTCGTAAACAGCTTAATAAACCACTCAGGCAACGTTTTGGGAAAAACGGCACTGTGCTTTCGATTTCCCGTTTCTGTTGCTAAGTGTAAAACATTTGTCGGATATGCCATCTTTCGATCCAGCCAATTTGAGACATTTTTGCCGAATCCGCTTCCGACCTTCGACGTATCTCGACTCTGATCTGTCTCGCTGAGTTTTTTCAACCTTTTTTCCGCCCAATCTCCCATCGGCACCATAACTGATTCTTGATACATGTTGAATTTTCTGTTTTTATTAAACTGCAAACATCTTTCCCAAGCATCCCTGAATCGGTTGGGCCACTTGCCCGGATAACAGTTTTTCTTGTGCCACACAAATTCCTCTGTCCACAACCACCCCTGCTTTCTCATTTCAAGTATCAACTCAATAACATAAGTATGCCGTTCTCCGTCAATAGCCTGCTCCTTGATATTTAAAATAAATGTGCCGGATGGCTTGAGTACTCTCAAAAATTCTTCGGCACGCGGCAGAAACCAATTGACGTATTCATCTGGTCTGATTCCGCCATAAGTTTTAGAACGCCGGTCCGCATACGGAGGAGAGGTTATAATCAGGTCAAATGAATCTGCATCAAAATCGGAGAGTACCTCTAAGCAATCTCCAAGATAAAGGTCTGTTTTTATTCCTGTCATCCAATGATCTGCCTTTAATCGTCTTTCGTGATATGAATATGAAGGTTTTGCTGAAAAATGCTATCGTATCGCACAGAAATTTTTCACTGTAAGCAGTTATCAAAATAATACCACGTTTAGGAAAAGAAATCAAGCGGGTGTGTAAATATTTTGTCAAAAGCACGTAGGTTGGGTTGAGAGGGAAAAGACAAAGAATCTATAGTTTATGCGGAGGATGCTAATTTTGGTTGAACTATTCCTGTAGAATAGATATAGCGAAACCCAACACCTCAAAACACTGTCAGTGTGAGAATGCGTTGGGTTTCAAGTGCCCTTGGAAAGTTTTAAGCAGCGAGATTTTGATTGTTAGCCACCAAGAGACGCGCTCGTTGATGCCGTATTATTAGGCTTCTGCCATAGTACCTCAGAACGCTGCCGAATTTGGTGCCAAGGACCAGTGATTGCCAATGTAATCCCAGGACTCTGAATGTTTACAAAAAGCGTTGTACCATCCGGTGAGAACGTCGCACCCGCGAGTTCAGACAGATTACCGGCATTTCGAGCGAATCGGTAGATATTTCCTTCAGGTGTTACGCCGATGAGGAACTCCTCATTTGGACCATCCTCACAGATGATTAAATCGCCCCAAGGTGTGACTGTCAAGTTATCTGCATTTTCCATGAGATTGACATCGTTTGGTTCGATGAAGAGTTCAAGCGTACCGGGTTGTTGTTCCTCACGACTTGTACCTTCGTAAGGACTCGGTCTATATCTCCAAATTTGCCCTTTATATTCAATACCGCCATTGGTGCAGGCAATATAGAACTCTCCTGTCCCTTGATTATCGCCATACCATATCCCCTCACCGCGTGCGAACTTCGCCGCACCTTTATCTTCAGCCCCTTGTATACGGAGGTCATCATTTGGCGATTCCACATTCTCAATATCCACCCATTCAACCGCAAGCGTTTCTCCGACTGGTACCGGATTGTATGTCCACCAGAAAATCTTTTGATTCCGGTCTCGCCAGTTTTGGGTATCTGCACTTTCAAGGTCTCGAATTTTCAATGCCTGAAGTTTACCGCCTGCAGCGAGTTCCCCCGGTTGGTCCGGGATAAACCGATAGATTAAACTATCACCCCTGTCTTCGGTTTCATAGACAATCCCAGTTTTGGGATCAACAGCCACCGCTTCATGATTGAAACGGCCCATCGCCTTCAACGGGATCGGGTCGGCTAATCCTATGTCAGCGGAAGCCGGGACTTCAAAATTGTACCCGTGGTCTGCTTCATAGGTGTTTTCTTTGTCAAACTTCTGTACATTCTCTTCACAGGTAAGCCACGTATTCCAAGGTGTCAGTCCACCGGCACAATTCCGGATTGTTCCTATCAGACTCAAGAAATGTTTTTCCAGTGTTTTTGTCCGCGTGTCATAGACAAGCGTCGTCGTCCCACCGAGGCAGGGTAGTTCACCGGATCCAGCGTCATAGAATTTGTCAACAGCAGCACGCGCAATCTTTTCGTTATTCCATCCAAAGGGTCCCACAGATTTAGCAGTAGCGACCAATTCGTGATTTCGGACGAGGATAGTCTTACCGTTGGGACCCGGGAAAGCTGCCATGCCATCGTGTCCGCCCGGTACCCAAAGTCCATCGTCCATCTTTTCACCCGTTCTCGAAAAAGCGTGCGCGGTAAATCCTTCGGGGAGATCAAGGAGACGGTTCGCAGTCGGCACAAACTCAAAGGGCGGTGGAGGTTCAAAGCCCGGCACCTTTTGAATCAATGCATTGCTACATCCTAAAAATCCGAGACTGACCGCTGCAGATGCGGTCGCGAGCGCGCCAGAGTGTAGAAACTGCCGTCGAGATAGTTTATTTTTCATAAATTTCCCTCATCAAGCGAACGTTAAGCGGTTATCAAATCTTTGTATTGTAGACGGAATGCTTTTCTTCACATATTAAAGTATAACTTTAATATTTTACAATACTTTTGATTTTTTTTCAAAAGTTTATCGCAACCTCACTGAAAAAAGCCATCTTGACAATAGAGCAGAGTTGTGTTAAAATTTATTTTCGTAAAACCAACACGCTTATTATGAAAAAGGAGAAGAACAAGAAATGGAGAACCATCCTTACGCCCCGGCGAAAATAGAACCCTATTGGCAAGCCGAGTGGCAAAAAAAAGAAGCATTCAAAGTTCCAAACGATATTGAGACCCTAAAGACGAAGCCGAAATTCTATGTGCTTGGCATGTTCCCCTATACTTCAGGTGCTGGGCTTCACATGGGACACGCCAAAAACTATGTCCCGACCGATGTACTCGCCAATTTTCGGCGGATGCAGGGCTATCACGTGATGCACCCGATGGGATGGGATGCCTTCGGACTTCCCACAGAGCGGTACGCAGTCCGCGAAAATGAACACCCAGCGGATGTTACAAAACGGAATACGGAAACCTTTCAGCAGCAGATCCAACGCATCGGTCTCACTTACGACTGGTCTCGCAAAATTGACACCTCTCTACCTGAATACTACAAATGGACGCAATGGATCTTTCTCCGTCTCTATGAAAAGGGCTTAGCATATCTCGCCGATGTGCCGGTCAACTGGTGCCCAGCGTTAGGCACTGTCCTCTCAAACGAAGAAGTAAAAGATGGAAAATACGTCGAAACTGAAGACCCAGTCGAACGTCGCCTCATGCACCAGTGGATGCTCAAAATTACCGCTTATGCTGAACGGTTGTTGGAAGACTTAGATCTATTGGATTGGCCCGAGGGTCTCAAAGAGATGCAACGGCACTGGATCGGCAAATCGGAAGGTGCAGACATTACTTTCAATATTGAAGACAGCGATAAAACGTTCACCGTTTTCACAACGCGTCCCGATACGCTTTTTGGGGCAACCTATTGCGTACTTGCACCAGAGCATCCTCTCGTTTCTGAAATAACACACCCTGATGCAGCATCCGCTGTTAATGCTTACGTTGAGGAAGCCGTTAACAAATCCGATCTCCAACGTACGGATCTGGCGACAGAAAAAACTGGCGTTTTCACAGGGGCGTATGCCATTAACCCTTGCAACAACCAGCCTATCCCAATTTGGGTCGCGGACTATGTTCTGATGACTTATGGCACGGGTGCTATCATGGCAGTACCGGGCCACGATGAACGCGATCACGAATTCGCTACGACTTTTGACATTCCTATCGTTGAGGTCATTAGCGGAGGTGAAAAACCTATTGAGGAGGAGGCTTTTGAAGGAGATGGTGTCTGCGTCAATTCAGATTTCCTCAACGGCTTGCAAGTTGCTGCAGCGAAAGAAAAGATGATTGCCTGGCTCGAAAGCGAGGGAAGAGGCACGCGTCAAGTTCAATACCGCTTACGGGACTGGCTTTTCTCACGGCAACGGTATTGGGGTGAACCTTTCCCATTGGCACACCTTGACGACGGAACGATTGTTCAACTGCCAGACGAGGCACTACCTGTCGAGCTGCCGTCTATTGATGCCTATAAACCGACAGAAGATGGCAAACCGCCACTTGCCCGCGCTGATGCAGACTGGTTGAAGGTGACACTGCCTGATGGTCAAACGGCGACGCGGGAAACGAACATTATGCCGCAATGGGCAGGTTCTTGTTGGTATTATCTCCGCTTCCTCGATGCACATAATACTGAGGCACCTTTTGATACTGAACTTGAACGCTATTGGATGCCGGTAGACCTCTATATGGGAGGTGCCGAGCACGCCGTTTTGCACTTGCTCTATGCCCGTTTCTGGCATAAAGTGCTTTACGATAGTGGCCTCGTCTCCACAAAAGAGCCGTTCCAAGGCTTGATAAACCAAGGCACGATCCTCGCTGAATCGTATCAAGACGATGCGGGTAAATACTACTATCCACACGAAGTTGAACAGAACAATGGAAAATCGGTTGTGAAAACTTCCAGCCTACCCCTCAATGTGCAAATAGAGAAGATGTCGAAATCGCGCTTTAACGTCATCAATCCGGACGACGTTATTGACAATTACGGTGCGGATGCACTCCGTCTCTATCTGCTATTCATCGGTCCAGTCACAGCTAGCACACCGTGGCAGGATGCAGGGGTAGAAGGGGTCTACCGATTCCTGCAACGCGTCTGGCGGCTTGTTATTGATGAAGAGAGCGGCGAACTCAGCGAGAAATTGACCGACGCTGCCGGCACAACAGTGCCCGAACTTTGGCGCGAACTCCACAAAACTATCAAGCAGGTAACAGAGGATACGGAGTCGATTGATAAGATGAATACAGCGATTAGCCAGATGATGATTTTCGTTAATACTGCTACACAGGCGAAATCGCTACCCAAGGAGACCTTGAAAATCTTCCTGCATCTGCTTTCGCCTTATGCCCCGCATATTGTGCAGGAATTGTGGCATCGTCTCAATGAAACGGGATTCATCGCGCACGAGCAGTGGCCCACACACGACGAATCCGTCCTGACGAGTGCTACTGTAACCATCATTGCACAGGTCAACGGGAAACTTCGCAGCCGTCTCGAACTTTCTGCCGATGCAACTGATAAAGAAATTGAGGAAGCAGCACTTGCAGATGAACGGGTTCAGCGTTTCGTTGAAGGGAAGCCAGTTCGGAAGGTTATCGTCGTGCCGAAGCGCAACCTTATCAATATCGTTGTTTAGAAATCACCTTGAAATAGGTAGAACATCACCACAAAACGTCCAAGAAAGTAGATTTATGCCTATCAAATGTCTGATCGGTGTTCTCATGTTAGTTGTCACGTTAGGCGGAGGCGTGTTTGCAGAGGATGGTACGGGAAAATTCGTCTTTACCATTCGCGAGCCTTTTTTGCATGAAGACGGTTTTCGAGCCTCGACGCGGATGTTGGAGAGAGGCAGGGATACAGAAAAGTGGTGGGAGTTCTATCAGTATAACATCTGTACGATGAATCCGGACGGCACGGATTTCCGCCGACTCACCGATGATGGGCTTTCGCGCAACCCGCGATGGTCCCCCGATACGGAACGAATCGCTTACATATCCGGGGTGGACGGCGCAAAATCGCTATATGTAATGTGGGCAGATGGTACCAAGAAAAAGCGACTCATCAAAAGAGAGTACGAGATTCACGATTTCTGGTGGTCCCCGTTAAGTCATGCCCTTCTGGTTGTGGTCGAGATTGACCGTCCGAAAGATCCATTGGAAAATTGGGTGGTAACGGTTGATGGAAAAATAAAACGGTGGCGGACCCAGCAGTGGGCAAAGGGATGGCTACATTGGGATGCCAAAGGTGAAACCGTTAAAGAACCGAAAAGAAGATTGCTTGAGGCATTACCGAATGGAACAACATGGCCCGAGTGGTCGCCAGACCGTAAATGGATCGCGTTTATGACCGATGGCCTCCTCGCGCTTGCAGAACCGGAGGTCGTCAGTATAAATAGAAAATGGTTTCTACAGCGCGACGAGCCGCCGTGTCAAAAGATTGAAGAATGGTCACCAGATGGTAAACAGCTCCTGTTTTATGTATCAGGCGAAATCTGCGTTGCGACTGTAGCGCGCGGACGATTTAAGAACTATCTGAATCTGAGCTTGTACAAGGGACGTAACGCGACATGGTCTCCAGACGGAAGCCGGGTCGCATTTATCGGAGCCGATTTGGACGGGCGACGTACCAGCGAAATCTTCACCTTAGACGTTGAAACCGCCAAAATGCAGCAGATTACCTCAACTGCTTACGATTATCTTGATCTGCATTGGCGGTAAAGCAAACCATTAAGGCTTAGACAACACAAACATGTATTTGAAATTAATCAATAACAATAATTGCCGCAAGTATTGGTAAACCTAAGCGGCAGTCAGTAGTTGGCTGAATAACTTTTTATGACAAATTCCACACCTGTTAAGAGTGAACAGATAAATACGAAAAACGTTTCGATTATTCCATTAGGAGGCTTAGGTGAATTTGGACTCAACATGATGGTGTATGAGACCGAGGACGACATTATCGTCATTGATACCGGTTTCATGCTACCGAATGCAGACATGCCCGGTGTTGATCTGATATTCCCAGACATCCACTATCTCGTTGAACGGAAAGAGAAGATTCGCGGCATCCTTCTAACCCATGGACATGAGGATCATATTGGTGCCTTATTCTACGTTTTACGACAGTTAGATGTACCGGTCTACGGCACGCAACTCACGCTCGCGATTGCAAGTGGGAGATTACGTGAATATAACGTACTCGGCAAGGCACAACTCAATACCATTGCCCCCGGTGACACCGTCGAATTAGGCGGTTTTTCGGCTGAATTCATCCATGTCACACACAGCATTCCAGATAGTGTAGCGATTGCGCTGCGCACACCGATCGGTGTTATCGTCCATACAGGCGACTTCAAGTTTGATATGACCCCTGTCGATGGCAAATTGAGTGACATCCAAACGCTCGCTCGCTTGGGTTCAGAAGGTGTGCTTCTGCTCATCTCCGACAGCACAAACGCAGAACGCCCCGGGCAAACGCCTTCTGAGCGGAGCATCTATGATACCATAGACAATATTTTCCAGAAAACAGAGCAGAAACTTTTTCTTTGTACCTTTTCTTCAAGTCTACACCGAATCCAGCAATTCATTGATTTAGCAAATAGACATCGACGGCTTATTGCTGTCAGTGGACGTTCCCTTCTCAATAACGTGCGTATCGCTTCCGAACTCGGCTATCTCAACCTGAACCCGGACTATCTCATTGACGCTCGCGATGCGTCTATGTTCAAACCGCACGAAGTTGTGATTTTGAGTACCGGCAGCCAAGGTGAACCTCGATCTGCCATGTCATTGATGGCACTCGACAATCACCCGTTTTTAAAGGTGGAACAGGGCGATACGGTCGTCATCTCTGCTCGAATCATACCCGGCAACGAAAAGGCGATCGGGAATGTAGTGAACCACCTGATCAGACGCGGCGCGAAGATATACCATGAGCGTAACGCCAACGTTCATGTCTCGGGACACGGATCAACCGAAGACCTAAAATTGATGCTCAATCTCTTACAACCCAAGTTTTTTATCCCGATGCACGGCGAATACCAAAACCTTGTACGACACGCTGAACTCGCTGAGTCTGTCGGCATCCCCAGCGACAACATTAAAGTCGCTGAAGATGGTGAACTCATCCGCCTTACACCTGAGACGTGCGAGGTTTTTGGACGTGAGGGACGCTCTGGACGCGTCCTCGTTGACGGCAAGCCGGAAATTGAACTTGAGGATATCGTCCTACGCGACCGCATCCAACTTTCGGAGGAGGGCATCCTCGTCCCTATTGTTGTCTTGCACAGCGACACGGGTGATAGCAATCAGCAATCAGCAGCCGGCAGTCAGCAAGAGGACATTGGGACAGACGAAACATCAGCAACTACCGACAGCCAAGAGCCGACAGCCGATAGCGACTCTAAAACAGCACTCAACGCTGGACAAATAGAGATTATTTCACGTGGGTTTATTTACATGGACGAATCGGAAGAACTGGTAGAAAAAGCAAAAGAAATCACCCGGCGCGTCATCGAAAATTTGAGCGATGAACAGAAACACGAAACGGAGACCGTCCAAGACGAAATTCGAGGCGCGCTCCGCCGGTTTTTCTCAAAACAGATGCAGCGGACCCCGCTCGTTTTCCCCGTCGTCATGCGGGTTTGATAATGGCTATCGGCTTTCAGCCATCAGCTGTCAGTCTCCATTGACAACATTTTGCGTTCTCGTGAGGACTTAGACCTTCGATGACAGTAACTGATAGCCGACTGCTGATCGCTGACGACTACGAAAAAGAAAGGAACATATAGTATGAAATCATTTATGTTAATCGTGGCAATTGCCACCTTGATAATAGGCTTTTCCGCCTGTGAGCGGGTATCCCAAATTGTCCAACCTGCCACACCTGAAATAGAAGGTAAAAGTGACGAAATTTCCATCGGAGTCGTTTTACCTTTGACGGGGCACTTGGCTGCCGCAGGCGAACTCATGAAACAAGGCTTCGACCTCGCTCTCAGTGAAATTAACAACCCGCAACCTGTAGGAACGATTTCCGAATCGCGACCCAGCAATATAAAACTCAAGTTTATTATTGAAGACGACACCAGTACGCCGGAGGGTGCGGTTGATGCTTTCAATAAACTGATTCATGAAGACAGCATGTCTGTTATTATCGGGCCAGCGTCGTCAAGCGCGACGAGAGCGGCTTTTCCCATTGCGCAAGAGAATCAGATTGTCGCAATCAGCCCGACATCGGGTGAGCGTGGTCTTAGCGCGATCGGTGATTTTGTCTTTCGGATCCCGCTCACGACAGACGTTGTGGTTCCTAAAGGCATTGAAATAACATACGCGAAACTCGGCTATCAACGCGTCGCTACGATGTATGATGAAACCGATGGCTTTTCTACAGATCGAGACACGGCATTACAAGAAGCGTTTACTGCAAAGGGTATTGAGGTCCTCACTACAGAATCCTTCCGGAGTGGAGATCCCGACTTCTCACCGCAATTAACCCGAATACAGGCGTTAAATCCCGATGCCATCTTTGTTTCGGCATTACCACCTGAAAAACCCGGAATACTGATTCAAGCCCACCAACTCGGGATATCCGTTCCGTTTATTGTGAGCTCAGTAACCAATGTTGAGGTGGCAGCCGCAGGTGCCGCCGCTGAAGGCGTAATAACTTTTATCGGTTGGCTCCCCACGGACGACACACCCGGAAATCAAGCCTTTGTTCAGAACTACAGCGCGACTTACGGCATGGAACCAAATGTCTTCGCTACGGCATCGTATGCCTCCGTTCACATTTTAGCAGAGGCGATTAAGAATGCTCAAGCAACCGATTCTATCTCAATCCGAGACGCGTTGGCGAACATCAGTAATCTTGACACAGTTTTTGGCAAATTCTCTTTTAATGCCGACGGAGACGCTGTTTACGAGCCGCGGGTACTGATAGCCAAAGACGGTACATTGCAACCTTTTGAGTAAAGAACAACTCGACGGTAGCCTTCGCGTAATAAGTTCTGGAAATCTACTGGATTATCCAATCTAAAATTAAGGGAGACTTGGAGTCGTGTGATTTATTTCACATTGCGACGGGTGATGAATCATTCTACTACGAACTTATCTGCCTGTAATTTGGCAATCCATTAACTGGACAGCAGAGAACAAACAAATTTTATAGGTATTATAATGCCAATTTTGAATGGGATTTATGCAGATACGCCCTTTGATACAGAGGAAATACTTCAAGCGGATCTCAATATTGCGAATAAGTATCGGAGTAATCCTCTACGTTGGAAAGGGCAATTTTCACCTCAGCTGGTTCAGGTGTTCTTAGATAATTATTCTGATAGCGATTCTACTGTATTTGACCCATTTCTTGGGAGTGGAACTGTTCTTTTGGAATCCGGAATGGCTGGGCTGAAAGCTAGCGGCACTGAAATTAATCCTGCTGCTGTCATGCTAGCACAGACTTACCGTTTTATAAACATCCCTCTTGATTTACGCCGTTCACATTTACAGACAGTGTCAAATCTCCTTCATGATGAATTTTTGCTCGAATTGCCACTTTTTCAGAATATTGAACAAGTTCATAGTAAAGCAAACTTTGAGGCGGTTAAACTTAAACTTGTTGGATTGCTGCCAAAGGTGGATGACCGTTTCCAGCAGGGATTGTTGGAAACCTTGATTACCTTACTAGATTTTTATCAAACCGATATATCAGTGAAGAAAATTTTTAAAGTTTGGGAAAATCTCAGGCAACTTGTGATTAAACTGCCGTTTTCACATCAACCGATTGAGGTTTTTCTTTCAGATGCCCGTGAAGTCCCCTTATGCGATGAATCGGTTGATCTTGTAATCACCTCACCGCCATATATTAACGTTTTTAATTATCACCAGCAATATCGGGCATCAATGGAAGCTTTGAATTGGAATTTGTTAGGAGTCTCAAGATCAGAGTTCGGCGCTAATAGAAAACACAGAGCCAATAGATTTCTGACAGTTGTACAGTTTTGTCTTGACATGGCTCAAGCACTCGGTGAGTTAGCGAGAATATGTTGTTCCGGGGCAAGATTAATTTTGGTGGTAGGTAGAGAATCGAAGGTAAAAGGGACACGGTTCTTTAACGGTGAGATTGTGGCCGAAGTTTGTCATAGATCTTTGGGATTTAACTTAATTCTCAAGCAACAGAGGGTATTTCGTAATAGTTTTGGACAAAGTATTTTTGAAGATATTCTCCACTTTTCCCCGCCTTTTGAACATTCATTACCTGAGGTATATTTAGAGAAGGCACGGAACGTGGCTCAAGAAACATTAGAAGCTTCGTATTCAACAGTCCCGGAAAAGTCAAAGAAAGATATAAAATTAGCCGTAAAGAATATTTACGGCGTTCATCCATCACCTTTGTTTAATGCTAAGAGTACGAAAGGGATTTAAGTGTGTATATTCCACCAACACCTCATGGTGATAAGTTAAACGCGTTGCTTACAAATGAAAAACTTCCTGAAACTGACCGTCCCCGTATCTTGGAAGCAGGGACACTATATAAAAAGTGGTTAGAGAACCTAAAGTCAGTATCGGGTGAACATCGAAAAATTGTCATTGATATGGTTGACATACTCAATGAATACAAACAATATATTGAGTTAAATGTAATATTTGATAGCGACAACAATTTCCTTTATCGGCAGAAAGGTCAACTTAAGCTTGATAATACCATTATTGAAGAATTTCTTCCCATATTATTAATGTCAACCCTTTCTAATTTATTTCAAGACTATGATTTAGATTTTGGTCCAATGACTTGTTTTTCGGGAATTAGATTTGAGTCAAGTATTAGGGAAGATAGAGTAGGTGGAGGTATGCGATTCAGAAATAAAGATCATGATTTTGCCATAAGTAGGAGATTATTTGTTCGCTCATCGCACTATGAGGATTTTCATAGCAATGTGACGGAAGAAACTAATATCGCTTATGTTGCGGCGGAGTGCAAAACAAATCTTGATAAAACAATGTTTCAAGAAGCGGCCGCGACCGCTTTGGATGTTAAACTTGCTGTTCCAGGAGCGAAATATTATTTATTATGTGAATGGCTTGATATGTTCCCCATAAGTACTAATACTACAGCTATTGACGAAATTCTCATATTACGTAAAGCAAAAAGGCTTTCTTCTGAGGTTCGTCGCGCGTTCAGTAGTGTTGAAGGGAGAAAAGAAAATAGAAGGAAATTCGCTCAATATTTAGAACACAATCCCTTTTCGGCGGAAGTGTTCCTCAGATTTTTAGATCACGTTCGTAAGGTTGTTGGCGAGAGTCCTGAGAATGATGTAATTACGAGAGGCTATTTCTAATTTAATGGTTATTTCAATTCTCAAGTTGAATTGCGTTATAATTAATAGGTAAAAGAAAACCATGAAAAAAACGATGTACGAAAAAATATGGGAGGCGCATCTCGTGCGCGCCTCCGCGGATGAGGTGCCGATCCTCTATATCGACACACACCTCGTCCACGAAGTCACATCCCCACAGGCATTTGAAGGGTTGCGGCTCAACAACCGAAAGGTACGCCGTCCCGATCTGACGTTCGCCACGATGGATCACAACGTACCGACGACAGATAGATCACTGCCCATCACTGACCTAATCGCAGCAAAACAGATGGAAACGCTCGCAGAAAACTGCACCGAGTTTGACATCCCGCTCTACGACATCGATAGTCCTGAGCAAGGCATCGTCCACGTTATCGGACCCGAACTCGGTATCACGCAGCCCGGCAAAACCATTGTATGCGGCGATAGCCATACCTCAACGCATGGTGCGTTGGGCGCACTCGCTTTCGGCATCGGTACCAGTGAGATTGAACATGTCCTCGCCACCCAATGCCTCTTGCAACAGAAATCCGAAACCTTTGAGATTCGGATTGATGGCACACTTCCCTACGGCGTGACCGCAAAAGACATCATCCTCTCGATTATCGGGCATATCGGTATTGACGGCGGTAACGGTGCTGTGGTCGAGTACACAGGTTCTGCGATCCGCGCCCTCAGCATTGAGGAACGGATGACCGTGTGCAATATGTCAATCGAGGCAGGCGCACGTGCGGGTATGATTGCCCCTGACGATACCACCTACGAATACATCGCTGGTAAACGTTTCGCACCGGAAGGCGAAGACTTTGACGCAGCAGTTGAACGCTGGAAACAACTCCCGACTGACGCAGGCGCAACCTATGACCGAACGCTACAACTCGACGCAGCGGACATCGCACCACAGGTAACGTGGGGCACAAACCCCGGGATGGTAACAGATGTGACAGGACGCGTACCGGATCCTACGGACATGGACACAACCGACGACAAACGCGCTGCAGAACACGCTTTGGAATACATGGACCTCCAACCCGGCACCCCGATAACAGATATTCCTGTAGACAGGGTTTTCATCGGTAGCTGCACTAACTCTCGTATCAGCGATTTACGGGCTGCTGCGGAAGTCGCCAAAGGCAAGAAAGTCGCAGAGACCGTCAATGCGATGGTCGTTCCGGGTTCGCAGGCAGTCAAACGTCAAGCGGAGGCGGAAGGACTTGACAAGGTTTTCCAAGAGGCAGGTTTTGAATGGCGTGAAGCCGGTTGCAGTATGTGTCTCGGTATGAATCCCGATATCTTGATGCCGGGTCAACGTTGTGCCAGTACATCGAACCGGAATTTTGAAGGCAGGCAGGGTAAAGGCGGACGCACGCATCTCGTCAGTCCACAGATGGCAGCTGCAACGGCGGTTACAGGTCATTTCGTTGACATCCGAAAATTTCAATAGGAAACGTAGAAGATTGGAAGGCGGATCCTTTTCTTCCAACCCAATATAAGGAAATACGGGGTAACAATGGAATCTACCATTATTGAAAAAATCAGGGAGCTTCCTCCCGAACTCCAAGAAGAAGTCATCCATTTCATTGATTTTCTACGAACCAAAAAAAGTTCAAAACGAAAGAAAGAACCAAACTTGGAATGGGTTGGCGGATTAAAAGCGTATCGTGACCAGTTTACAGCCCTCGAGCTCCAGAAAAAAGCGTCAGATTGGAGGGATTAGTGTCCCTCGCGGACACCAATATTTTCTTTGCAGGGAACAGTAAGCCCACATTCGCTGGCGAGGTTTGCAACCCCGCCACGGCTGGGGCTGTCCACTTTTGGACACCCTGCGGCCCATATTCGCTGGCGAGGTTTGCAACCTCGCTCCTTGTAATGTCCAAGTAATTGTGTATTTTACTATGGATGAGATGCCTTGGTGATATAGCACCCAATTTTACTATGAAATATTAGGAGAAAATACAAAATGGAAGCATTTAAAGAACATGTCGGACGTGTCGTCCCACTCGACCGGATTAATGTTGATACTGACCAGATTATCCCGAAGCAATTTTTGAAACGGATTGAACGGACAGGCTTCGGTGAATTTCTCTTTAACGACTGGCGTTACCTTGAAAACGGAGATCCAAACCCAGAATTCGTGCTGAACCTCCCACGCTACGCAGGTGCGAGTATTCTCATCGCCGGTGCGAATTTCGGTTGTGGCAGTTCCCGTGAACACGCCCCGTGGGCACTCCAGCAGTACGGCTTCAAAGCGATTCTCGCCCCCTCATTTGCGGACATCTTCCGTAACAACTGCTATAAGAACGGCATCCTCCCGATAGCACTGCCTGCGGACGTTGTTACCTCACTCAGTCAAGAGGCACAGAACACCGAGGGCTACCAGCTGATGATAGACTTAGAGGAACAATCAGTCATCTGTTCTGACGGCACTGCCCACACTTTTGAAATCGGTGATTTTGAGAAGTACTGCCTGCTCAACGGACTCGATGAAATCGGTTGGACTTTGCAATATGAAGCGGACATTGCCGCTTATGAAAATCGATAAATGGCTGTCAGCAGTCGGAAACCATCGGCTTTCAGTAAAGAGATATTTATGGCAATAAAAACGATTGTAAGGGCCACAAACCTTTATTGAAGGTGCTCATGGGATCGAGAGTTTTAGATTCCAATTTTTCCAGACGCTAACAGCAAAAATCTGAACAAACCAGGCACTTGCGAGTTAACCATAACAACAGTGCCTGTTTTCATCTTAAAATCGTCCCAACTTTAGCATCCGGTGGAGAGATGCCTTACAAAGCCATCATATTCGATTTATACGGTACATTAGTTGAAAATTTCAGCAGCCAAGCGTACGACCAGGTCCAAGAACAGATGGCAAAAACCCTTGATATTCCATACCTAAAATTCCGGCACGTCATGCTGGAAACAATCAACGATAAATCCTCAGGCGGCTATTATGCCGTTGAAGACAATATACTTGAGATATGTCGTCGCTTAAGTGTTAAAGTGAATACGACCCAAATTGAGCAGGTTGTCACTCTACATTATGAATTCTCAGAGAGTACACTCGTGATTGAGTCCAAGGTCCTAAAGGCGTTAGATACACTAAAAAGTGATGGTTTACTTTTAGGTCTTATTACGAATTGCAGACCGCCTATTCCATCTGCGTTCTCGCAATCTTCGTTAGCTCAGTACATTGACGTTCCTGTTTTCTCCTGTGAAGAACGGATTAGGAAACCATCGCGGCGCATCTACCAGGTAGCGTGTGAACGGCTGAAGGTCCAACCACAGGAGTGTCTTTACGTTGGAGACGGGAGTGGTGAGGAATTGACGGGTGCAGCAGCGGTCGGCATGCTACCCATACTAAAACGAGTCGATTTAACAGATGTCTACGACTCATATCGACCGGAAGTAGAAAACTGGCAGGGGATTGCCATTGATGAGATCGCGGAGTTGTGCGACATCGTTTCCGAATTAGCATAATTATGTGTTACCCAAATCGAGAATCTCAAACAACCATTTTTTGTTTTTTGACAGGAGGAATGAATCATGGCTCATTTTTTTTCTGAAGCAAGCCGGACTTTCAGCGAATACCTGCTTTTACCCAACTTAACCACGAAGGATTGCATCCCTGAAAACGTTATCCTGAGAACCCCGCTCGTGAAGTTTAAAGTTGGGCAGCAACCGCCATCTCTGGAAGTGAACATTCCGTTTGCTTCAGCAATCATGCAGGCTGTTTCGGATCACAATTTGGCAATTGCACTCGCAAGACAGGGCGGGATATCCTTTATTTATGGCTCCCAAAGTATTGAAGAGCAGGCAGCAATGGTACGGACAGTTAAAAGCCACAAAGCGGGTTTCGTCGTCAGCGACTCAAATTTAAAGTGTGATAGCACGATAGCAGATGTCGTGAAACTCACCGAAGAAACAGGACACTCGACGATTCCTATAACCGAAGATGGTTCGTCTTCAGGAGAACTGTTCGGACTCATAACGGATAAGGACTATAGACTGAGTCGAGTGGATTTAAACGCTAAAGTACGCGAATTCATGACACCGTTTCCCGAACTGATTGTCGGTCAAAAGGGAATTACGATTGAAGATGCCAACGACCTCATTTGGAAACACAAGATAAATTGTCTGCCGATCGTTGATGAAAATCGTAAACTGTTACATCTGGTCTTCAGGAAAGATTACGATGACCATAAGAAAAATCCACTTGAATCCGTAGATTCCCAGAAAAGACTCGTGGTGGGTGCCGGAATTAATACACGAGATTACAAAGAGAGAGTGCCAGCACTGGTCGCAGCGGGTGTCGATATTATTTGTGTTGATTCTTCAGAAGGGTATACAGAATGGCAATCAGACACTATTCGATTTATTAAAAATGAATACAATGATACTGTAAAAGTGGGCGGCGGGAATGTCGTTCACGGAGATGCATTCATGTATTTGGTAGAAGCCGGTGCTGATTTTGTAAAAGTGGGCATCGGTGGCGGTGCCATTTGTATAACAAGAGAACAGAAAGGGATTGGTTGTGGGCAAGCGACTGCCGTCATTGAAGTCGCCCGGCAAAGAGACCTGTATTTGAAGGAAACCGGTGTTTACGTGCCGATTTGCTCAGATGGCGGCATATTCCAAGATTATCATATCGGTTTGGCACTCGCTATGGGTGCCGATTTCGTGATGATGGGCAGATATTTCGCAAGATTTGATGAAAGTCCAAGTAAGCTAAGAAAATTGGGTATGAATACAGTGAAAGAATATTGGGGCGAAGGAACAAAACGCGCCTCTAATTGGCAACGCTACCACGAAGGGGGCGGTCCAGAATTGCTGTTCGAGGAGGGTGCCGACGCTTATGTGCCTTATGCAGGAAAGATGAACGATAATTTGAAAACGACCCTCGCAAAAATCCGGTCACTTCTATGTAATTGTGGGGCCATATCGCTACCGGAATTTCGTCAAAAAGCGAGGTTTGTGTTAGTCTCTTCAGCGAGTATTCGCGAAGGCGGTGTTCACGATATTATCCCAAGAACAACACAGGATGGATGAAAATGGAACCTTTCAACAACAAAATCACACTCAATCTTGACCGGAACACAGAAGCCAATGTTAAAGGGTTTATCGCGCCGATTGAATACACCCAATACAACTTCCATGTAGAGTGGGAGGCATTGGCAAATCTGCAAGTCGCTGAACCAGAAAAGCAACATGCCGCATCCATTTTTCAGGCATTTCTTCCATCGGAACCGGTTTCGGTGGGTGATTGCTGGCAAATTGAGGCGGGTGTTTTGGAATTACTCAGGCAACTTAATCCGAAACCGAGATTGGATTTGGATGTCAATAACGGAGATTCGTATGGCTCGTGGGCATGTCTACGTGCTTGCAACGATAAATTCGCCGACATCACCTTTCGCATCCATGCGGAATTTGTCATAGAAGGGGGGAGGTTCACACCTTCCCAGTTTGCTGGTCATCTCGTTATTGACCGAATCAAAGAAGAAATCGCATTCTTTCAGATGCATGTCCCTAAAGGGACACTGAATTTCGATGCTTATCGGAACACAATCGGATCCGAGATCGGCTATTGTTCTCAAATGGAACTCTGCACAGGGACACCACCTCACGATGTCGAATTCATCACATCAATCACACAAGAAGAAGCCGAACACGCACTGATATCGTGTTTCTACAAGGTTCAGCACATTAACTGGGTCCCGCTGGAGGAGGCGTTGGAGATGGCACCGGCACAGCAGAAACCGATCCACGCGGTCACATTAGATGGACCGCTCTTCGATGAGTCCTGCTGAGCGAGTGGCAAAGGTCTGAGGGCAGGTGTCCTCTCAAGAGACGAAATTATTGAATTTTTGAACGAGCATTTCATTAACACATGGGTCCCCCACTCTGAATTAGGACGTGTCCGTCGTTTGCGGGAACCGATTGCCAAAAGACGCGAACGCGAAGGCAAGCCGTTTGATACAACCCACGCTTTGGCACAAGCCATCATGAACGGATGGAAAACCGGCTCAAGAAAAGGGTCGCCGGTGGATTCCTTCGTTATATCACCCGAATTTGAACTGATGGGTAAACAACAGTTCAATGAACTCGCAAGGGATAATACCTCTCCAGCAAAATATTATCACGCATTCCTCAGGGAAGCCTTGAAAGGAAAACAGCCCGGATTGGGAAACATTGTTCTTACCCGTGAACACCCTGTAGAGGAAGTGCTGGACGTTTTTCGGACACCAACTGTCGGTTATTTAGATTACACGGTTGTCGTGGTTGATGTCACGTCTTTTGAAAACGGCGGGACACTCACCATTGATATTAAAATCGGTAGGGGTGGTGGTGAGGGTGAGTTTTATCTATTTGACGAGGATGGCGAACTTTCCATAGATGAAGAAGAACCGAAAGATGCACTTACTGGGACGTGGGGTGAACCGGGAGATACACTACAGCTCACACACCGTTTTGACCGAGGGCAACGTTTTAAGTTAGGTGCTTCAGGATATTGGGACGAAGGCGAAATGTGTACCAACGCTTTTCAAGCAAGAATCTCTGTAGAGCCAGCAGAAAAACCCGAATCAATGTAGTATTTGCAAGGCTTCATTGATACAATATGATTTACATAAGTGCATCCAAAAATGTGTATAAGCGAATCATTGCCTCCTTCTAATAGCAATGGTATTTTATACGAAAAAGGAAGTTCCTAACGAAAAATGAAAACTTTCAACAACAAAATTGCACTTAATCTTGACCGTGATGCACAAGTGTCTGTCACAGGCTTCATCGCACCGATTGAATATACCCAGCGCAACTACCACGTGGATTGGGACGAATTAGCAAACTTTCGGGTTGCTGAACCCGAAAAGCAATATCCTGCCTCCGTTTTTCAAGCATTTTTGCCACAAGAACCGGTCTCTGTGGGTGAATGCTGGCAAATTGAAGAAGAAGGGGCGTTAACACTGCTGAGGCAACTCAGTCCAAACCCACAATTGGAGTTGAAAATTGGTGGGGAGGATTCTTACGGTTTATGGGCATTTCTACGCGCTTACAACAATGAGTTTGCTGAGATTCTGTTCCGTATCCATGCGGAATTCGTTTTAGAAAAAGGCTGGTTTGCACCATCGCAGTTTGCTGGACATTTGATTATCGACCAGAACGAAAAGAAAGTTGCCTCCCTCAAGATGCACGTTCCGGCTGCCACACTAAACTTTGATGTACGTTGGAAAATTAGAGATGGACTCCGCGGAGCGGACATCGGTTTTTGTCCGCAAATGGAACTCTGTGCAGGCACACAAGATGTTTTGCAAGATGCCAAATTCACAGAAGCGATCACCCAAGAGGAAGCATTGCAAGCACTGATGTTACGTTTTTACAAGTCAGCACAAATTAACTGGGTACTGCTGGAGGAAGCGTTGGAGATGGCACCCGCACAACAGAAACCAATTCATGCCATCTCGATAAGTGGGCCGCTCTTCGACGAATCATGCTGAGGGAGTGGCAAGACCCTGAGGGCAGGTGCTCTCTCTGACGATCAGAACATTGAATTCCTGAACGAAAATTTCATCAACACTTGGGTAACGAATGCTGAATTAGGGCGTAAACATAGTCTGCGAGAACCGATTGCCAAAAGACGCGAACGAGAGGGAAAAACGTTTGACACAAGCCATCCGTTGGCACAAGCCATTATAAAGGGGTGGAAGACCGGATCAAAGAAAGGTTCACCCGTGGATTGTTTCGTCATCTCACCAGAGTTTGAATTGATGGGCAGACTGCTTGTCAATGAATTCTTCGACTACAATTGGAATAAATTTAAACTCCGAGATGAGGAAAGTTACCTTATATTTCTCAAGGAAGCTTTAGACGGAAAGCAGCCCGGGTTGGGTAATATTACTTTGAACAGTGAGGTGTCTTCTCAGGAGGTCATGGATGTTTTCCGAACACCGACGGTTGGTTATAAGGATTACACAGTCGTTGTAATTGATACAAGGGCGTTTGAAAATGGTGGTACGCTAACCGTTGATATTGAAACCGGTAGAGCCGACGCAGAAGGGCACTTCTATTTGGTTGATGGTGACGACGACCTCCCTACAACAGAAAGAGTGACTAAATACATGGTACTTGCGATGAAGTGGTTGGAACCCGATGAAACAGGGCAACTCACGCATCGTTTTGACCGAGGTCAGTTTTTTAAGTTGGGTGCTACCGGGTGTTACGGTAGGAGTGAGAAAGGCAGTACCAACGCTTTTAAGGCAAAAATTTCTGTAGTGGAGAATTGAAATGTGTATTTTATCAGACAAAATCACGCTCAATCTTAATGGGGACACAGAAGTCTCTGTCAAAGGCTTCATCGCGCCGATCGAATACACGCAATACAACTTCCACGTGAAGTGGGACGAATTGGCGAACTTTCGGGTCGCTGAACCAAAAAAGCAGCATCCCACATCCGTTTTTCAAGCGTTTCTCCCATCAGAAGCGGCTTCGGTCGGTGGATGCTGGCAGATTCAAGCAGAAGGCGCGCTAACGTTGCTAAGGCAACTTCACCCGAACCCGAGCTTGGATTTGCACATCAATAATGGAGATTCTTTTGGTTTGTGGTCATGTCTGCGTGCTTACAATAACGAATTTGCCGAGATTCTGTTCCGTATTCACGCGGAATTCGTCATGGAAAATGGGTGGTTTACGCCTTCACAATTTACTGGACACTTGGTTATTGACCGAATCCGAGAGAAAGTTGTGTCCTTCAGGATGTACGTACCTGAAACGACACTGAACTTTGACGCGGGTTGGAAAGCACCGGCGCACCCGGGTGGCGCAGCGGAAATCGGCTTTTGCCCGCGAATAGAACTTGCTGCTGGCACACAACCTACTGATGTCGAATTCACCGCGTCAATCACGGAAGAAGAAGCCGAACGCGCGCTCGTATCGTGTTTCTATGAGTTTCAGCAAATTAACTGGGTATCGCTGGAGGAAGCGTTAGAGATGGCACCCGCGCAAGGGAAACCAATCCATGTCATCTCAGTGGATGGACCGCTCTTTGACGAGGGGTGCTGAGGGAGTGGTAAAATCCTGAGGGCAGTTGAGCTCTCTGAAGATCGAATCATAGAATTTTTGAACGAAAACTTTATCAACACGTGGGTCCCCAACGCGGAGTTAGGACGAACGCCAAGTTTACGAGAACCGATTGCAAGGCGACGCGAACGCGAAGGTAAGACCTTCGACACAAGCCATCCCTTAGCACAAGCAATTATCAAAACCTGGAAAAAGGGTTCACCAGTGGATTGTTTGGTTATCTCACCGGAGTTTGAAGCGATGGGTGGCATAGACTACAATATATTTCTCGACAACATGACGGAACCAGACCACGCCGCTTATATGTTCCTTGACAAACTGACGGAGTCTGATGACCATACCGAACCTTACCTACTATTTCTCAGGGAGTCCTTGGAAGGAAAACGTCCCGGGTTGGGTGATCTCATCCTTACGCCGGAGCAACCCTCAAAGGAGGTCGTAGATACTTTTTATACCCCGATGCTCGCACATCAGGATTACACTGTTGTCTACATTGATGCCACGGCGTTTGAAGTTGGTGGCACACTCACTGCCAACATCCAAGTCGGGAGAGACAATGGAATAGGGATTTTCCATCTCCTCGACGGAGACAAAAAACTCCCGACGGAAAAAGTGCCTGATGGCATTGATCCTGAAGCATGGAACAGCCAAGAAAGCGATGAATATAAGAAGGCACTTGGCGCACTTACCAGAGTCTGGGGGATATTCCCCGGTGAATCTGGACAAATTACATATCAGTTCGATCGTGGTCAACGCTTTAAACTATGTGTGACTGGAGACCAATGGAGTGAAATAGGCGATATAAACGCTTTCCACGCAAAAATTTCTGTGGAAGCGGCAGACTGAAGAATAGTAGGTAGTTAACAGTCATCAATTATAGTAAAATCCGAAAGTATGTTTACAGTCCGTCACGGAACAAAAGCCCCACTGCCGCTGGCGAGGGAGTTTTTGCTTGGGGAGTTTTTGCTTGGGGATTTCTGCGTATTGCTTGGGTGTTTCTGCGGATTTCCGCTAGTATTCTCGCCCTTACGTTGGTGTATAGGTAATTACGGGTTTTACTATAAGAGATGGTTTGGTTAGGCAAGACACCTCTTTAACTTTAACCATCAACTCGCCTTCCTTATAAATGTTAAAGCACGAGTTGATGGTTAAAACTGAAAACTGACAACTGTTAACTCTGATTACCGACATCCGCCAACCGCACAAACCTGTATCCCTCCCGTTTCAATGCGGTGATGATTCGGTCTGTCGCTTCGATTGTCCCCGAACGGTCTGCGTTTTTATTTTCCGCTTTCCCATCGTGTAGGACAATAATCGAACCCGCCCCCGTAGATGAAAGTGTTTTTTTCAATACCGTCTCAGTGATCTTGTCGGGATTCTGCGTCGTCCAATCCCAACTCCATACATTGCAGCTGATATGCGTTCGATCGTCTTTCGCGAGCACATAAGCGACTGGTAGAAACCGTGTTAGCATTGGTGCTCTAAATACACTATCCTTTGCAATGCCGTATTGCTGAAGAAGGTCGTCCGTGCGTTCAATTTGCCGCCGAACACAGAACGGTGACAAGAAACCCAGCAGTGGATGGCTATAGGTATGATTGCCAATCTGATGCCCTTCGGCAATAATCCGACGGACCGTTTCGGGGTGCCTTTCAATACGATTTCCGATTACGAAGAAGGTGGCTTTGACGTTGTGCTTAGCGAGGACATCAAGTAACCGCTCAGTATAAGGCGGATTTGGTCCATCGTCGTAAGTGAGCGCGACAACCTTCTGATCTGTGTTCAGGCGAACCATATTCTTCCCGAAAGGGGGTCTAAAGAAAACGCACAGCAGTATCGCGAATGCAAATCCTACAGCAGGGGTGATTATTGAACTCATTAGAATTGTTGCCTTTTAAAGATCTTGGCGTAAAGATTTACCGGAAACCAGATTTTTCTGAATCCTTACATCCAACTCATGTTTTCTAATTATACGAAAGATCTTACCGCCTGACTACACTTTTCAAACCCGATTTTTCTTGACGGTTTTTGTCAATCATGTTATCATTTCCAAAAGCGATTATGGTGCGCTACAGTTTGAAGGATTCGTCTGCTGCCACATCATTATTTGGTCTAAACCTTTGAAAGGGACAACAATGCGGAGCCACGAAGTAGACTATGAAATTTTCGGCAACGATATGCAGGTCGTTGAGATCGAACTCGACTTGGGTGAGACGATCATCGCTGAAGCTGGGGCGATGAACTGGATGGAAGAGGACATTGTCTATGAGGCAAAGATGGGCGATGGTTCTAGTAGTCTGTCACAATTATCTTGATAGTTGATCTAAAATCTGGTATCCTTAGG